>NZ_JMDX01000043.1:0-32782 GCF_000935845.1 Paenibacillus sp. E194 | reverse complement strand
TCGTAAGGTTGTTCTAAGCGAATACCAATGGAATCCAACCAGTCGATTGCACTTGCGGAATTGTCGACGAAATAACGAAGCATTTCTTTGTCGTTCGTACCGTGACCGCCTTTTAATGTTTGTTCGAAGAAGAGGTCGTTATTGTCTTGAATGCCTTGCTCTTTTTGGAACTTGGTCTGGGAAGCATTCATACCCGAAGAGGATTTCATCGTATTTCCGCCAGCTGCCGGCATTTTCTCGAAAATAACCGGATTCATGCCCTTGGCTTTGGCCTCAAGAGCAGCAGTCATTCCCGCTCCGCCGGCACCGATGATGATGATATCATATTTGTCTTTCAATTGATCGATAGGGGTATAGCTCGCTTTAGAAGCGCCGGATACAGCTTCTGTTTCTGGTTTCTCCGTTTTTGCTGCGTTTTCTTGACCCTGCGTCTTGTTCCCGTTACTGCCGCATCCTGCGATGATAAGCATGATTGACAGAAGAAGAATCATTGTTGCTGTAGCTTTCTTTCTCATGTGAAACCCTCCACTTTCTATCTCTTTATAAATGAACATAGTTTCAATACCCAGAATAAAATCAGACGAAGCAAACCAGATGTTGGCTGAGCTATGTACTCAAAATCTCCGTTATTTTACGGTTATTTCTGGTCTTTTCCGTATTGAAAGGGTATTTGTTTAATGCTCATTTCAATTTTAATCTATATGCAATCTATAGATTGTGATGTAATTCACATTATAGGGTGATTTTTATCATATTTGTCATGCGTAAATATTGGTAAATCAAATCAGAGGTAAATGATGTCTAGCATGTCTCGGGAGTTATGACGGGTAGATATAGGTGGTTCTAACTAAATAGTTTTGCTATAATGTGGATTATATTATGAATTACCCCCTATAACATTGTAAGGTGATCACTCATTATGGCACTCTCATTTGCAAGATTAATTAAATGCAAACCCCCGATTCCCTGACATTTCGATGATGTAATTGAGATTTTCGAAATTATAGGGGGAATGCAACTTGGCACAAAAAATCTCAACTCCATCATTGCTTTTGTTTATTATTCTTGTGGGATTTCCACAAATCAGTGAAACGATATACACGCCTTCCTTGCCGGATATTGCTAGTCAATTGCAGGCAAGCAACAACATGATTCAGCTTACGCTTAGCATTTATTTTCTTGGTTTTGCGTTTGGTGTGTTTTGCTGGGGAAGGCTATCGGATGCAATTGGCCGACGTCCTGCTATGCTGTGGGGCATTTTCGTATATGGAATCGGCAGCCTAGGCTGTTACCTGTCAGGTTCCGTGGAATGGCTATTGGTAAGTCGGTTCATTCAGGCATTCGGTGCAAGTACAGGCTCGGTTGTGACGCAAACGATCCTGCGAGAAAGTATAGACGGTTCGAAGCGTCATGCTGTATTTGCTCAAATCTCAGCAGCTCTTGCCTTTACACCGGCTCTAGGGCCGCTGATTGGGGGCTGGGTTGACCAGTCGCTAGGATTCAGGGCTGTATTTCTAACCCTTGTCATGATGAGCGTGGCAATATTTGTATACACGTTCGTTTCTTTGCCTGAGACGAGAGTTGGTACGATGACTTCAAAAGTGAATACAATTGCTGTCGTCAAGCGCCTCATTGCAGACGGCAGAGTATGGGCATTTGGCTTTCTAATCGGCGCAACAAATGGCATTCTGTTCAGTTACTATGCAGAAGCGCCTTTCGTTTTTATTGAATACTTTAAGATGACGCCCGGCATCTATGGCTTCTTTGGTATTTTTGTAGCGTTGTCTTCAATAATAGGAGCCATGCTGTCGAAAAGACTATTGTCCACCTTTAAGCCGGAGCGAATCATACTGTTCGGCTGTCTCGTTACTGCACTCGGTGCTGGAGCGCTGGTCGGGTTTACGTCAAGTGGATTAAGCTCATCGCTGTTGTCCATGGGTGTATTTGTCGCCTGCATCTTCATCCTGCTGCTTGGGATTGGCATGGCCATTCCTAACTGCTTAAGCCTAGCGCTTGTGCGCTACAGCGATGTATTGGGTACGGCAGGGGCAATTTTTGGATTAGGGTATTATCTCATTGTAAGCCTGATTACGAGCGGAATGAGCTATTTGCATAATGACTCATTAGTGACGATGCCTATGTACTTTTTCGTACTGGCAGCTATTATGGTTATTGTGAGCAGACGAATTTCGAGAGAGTAAGCAAGGTAAATGCATGGCAACTAGATGTGTTACTGCATAGAGAAAGAAGCCGATTTTCTGAAATAGAAAATCGGCTTTTTCTTGTTTTAACATAAAACAGCGGCAGTCTTTTAGTTCATGACTGCCGCTGTTTTCTCTGGAAAAGTCACGTGTTCATTTCGATTCTTACTAAAAAGTAAGGAAGATGATGAAAATGGTTAGACAAGAGTCATTAACTTGAGAAGCAAAGTCGTCTATAATCCAGACATCAGATGAATTTGATAAAAGGAGCAGACATGATGAAAAAAATAATTGGTTTCGTGTTGGTTATCGCTATTTTTGCAGGAATAGGATTTGGGATAAAACGTTATATAGAAGGACCATCGCAACCGGCCGATGGAATTGTAGTGATCGGAGCTAATCAAGATTTGAATAAAGTCAAAGAACTGTACAAAAATAGAAGCAAAGAAATGATCGACTACAAAATGAAATTGGTTACAACAACAATAACTACAAAAATTGCAGAGCAAGATCGGGATGAAACAGGTGAAGAATTCTCAACTCGATATATCAAGTATTCAGTTATTACTCGTTCTACAGCTGAACAATTCATCAAGAAGGGGATTCTTAGAGCCAGACAAGATCCTGAGAGCACGTCTACTATTTCAGATCCAGTTACCGCCATCAAAGAATTATCGAATGGTCAAAATCTGTTATTCTCTTTATTTGATGAAACGAAGAGTGGTCAAATTGATTTGAATGGTCAGATGGTGCCTGTACAGCATGTGAAACATCAGGCGTGGATCGGGTATATGCCAACTACGGATCTTGTTATTGTTGACGACCAAACTTACAACAAATTAAAGGAAGCTGAGTCAACGCTCTCATTGATTCGTTTCCAAAATTATAGCTACGATTATAAAAATAAAGAGAAGGTAAACAAGATTTTAGATGAAGTCAGAAGTGTGTATCCAGATAGCGAAGACAAAGTTAACTTTGTAGATGTACAAGATTGAGTGTAAGAAATCGAACCTTAGGTGATGAGTGGGTGACAGTGTGGAAGTTGTACGCATGGAAAATGTAGTGAAAAGTTATGGCGAAGGCAATAGCAGGGTAGATGCGTTAAAAGGGATTAACCTTTCGATTCAGCAAGGAGAATTTGTCTCCATCGTAGGTGTGTCAGGCTCGGGGAAAAGTACACTGCTGCATATATTAGGAGGGTTGGATCGGCCGACCTCAGGACAAGTATTCATCGGAGAAAATAGTATTTACAATTACTCGGACAATGAGCTTTCGATATTCAGAAGAAGAAAGGTCGGGTTTATTTTTCAATTCTTTAACTTGATTCCAGTATTAAATGTCCAGGAAAATATCGCGTTGCCCACGATATTAGATAATGAACAGGTAGATATGACGTATCTCGATGAAATTATAGAAACTCTAGGGCTTCATGAACGGAAGACTCATCTGCCCTCCGAACTATCTGGCGGCCAGCAGCAACGGGTCTCCATTGGCAGAGCGCTTATCAATCGTCCGCATTTGATACTGGCCGATGAGCCCACAGGCAACCTGGATACGAAAAATACGAAGGAAGTCATGGATTTATTACGTTTGACAGCCAAGAAATACAATCAAACCATTGTGTTGATTACGCATGATTTATCGATTGCATCGGCTTCCGACAGGGTCATTACGATCGAAGACGGTAGTATCATTTCAGATCAACGGCTAGCTGCGAATCAGGCATAGACTGGAGGTGAATGAAGTTGATTAGCAGTTACAAACAACTTAGCAGCCGGTATTTAAAGGGGAATATCAAGCGAACCATCTTGACCTTGGTCGGAATTGTACTCTCTGTAGCATTAATTTCCACGATCGGCTTGTTTATGAAAGGATCGCAGCTCTCCCAAATTGATAACATCAAAAAGCTGAATGGGTTTTCGTTTCATGTCGGCATATCCAATTACGATGAAGCGATACTGAATAAAATCAGATACAATCCCCAAATCGCATCGTATGGATTAATGTCCCAGGGAAAGACCATCCCACTCGGGGACGTTTCGGTACAAATGAATTTCGCCGATCAACATGCGTTGGCGTTTTTACCCTATAGCCTTCTCGATGGACAACTACCAGCCAATGAGCATGAGGCAGCTGTCGATTCATGGACTCTTCCTTATATCCATAAAAATCTTAAGCTCGGCGACTCCTTTCAAATGGATGGAGAAACCTATAAACTGGTTGGACTGCTAGACAATCGCGAGTTTACACAGAAAAGTAAAGTGGGTCGATTATTAACCTATAAACGTGATTTTGCCAGCGGGGAAGGCAGGATTTTAATTGAAATCAACCAAAAAGCAAACTTTAATGAGGTTATAGACGAGATCAAATCATTCACTGAAAATGAGAACGTGGTTATCAATGAAGAATTGATCAGAGTGTTGAAGCCACAGTCGAATCGCTCGATTTTGGCTGTGCTCGTCATCGTCATCAGTATCGTTGTGGTCGCGACAGCCGTCGTCATCTATAACGCCTTTCAAATCAGTGTCGTTGAGCGGATGAAGCAGTTCGGGTTGCTCCGAAGCATCGGCGCGACGCGCAAGCAGATTCGACACATCGTCATGAGGGAAGCAGCTGTGCTGGCTGTTATCGCCATTCCGATTGGAATTGTATGCAGCATCTTGGCTCTTGCTGCGCTGCAGTTCATTTTTTTTCTGGTATTAGAAACGAGCGCAAGAGTATCGTTCTTTCACATCGACTGGCAAATCATATTGATCAGTTCGATCATTACCCTGACAGCGGTGTTGGTGTCCAGTTATTATCCGGCTTTTTTTGCAGGCAGAATATCTCCCTTGCTGGCAATCAGCAGCAGGTTATCGATAAGGAAAGAATCGATCAAAAAACAAAAAATACGGTGCTGAAAAAGCCCGTTTCTTTTCCAATGAGCCTGGCCTTGAAAAATGTAAAGAGAAATAAAAATCGATATACAATTACCATCTTATCGATCATTATAAGTAGTGTATTGTTTATTACTTTTTCGTCGATTATGGATATCGCATTTGAGTCCAAGTATATGAAGACTGAAAGCACGCGATCGGATCTAACCATCTATCTGAAACAAGATCATCATGATTCTTCCGTAGACAATCAAGCCATTTTGGAGCAATTGAAGTTGCTTGGGAATGTATCTGATGTTAGCGATGAGGAAAACAGTTTTCGAGTCAAATTGAAGGATGTCAATCAATCTAGCGCGACTGTTGCGGACATCCAGCAGAGCGTTGGAACCAAGCACTCGATTACAATCGTTAATCACCTGGACGAGAATAAAACAAGGAAAGAATCAGAGCTTGTGATTAAAGTGCTCGTATATGGTTTTATTGCGGTTATTTCTCTGATTGGCAGTATGAATATCATTAATACAATTACGATCAGTATCATCATTAGACGAAAAGAACTGGCTGCATTAAAATCAATAGGCATGTCGCAAAAAGATCTGAAAAAAATGATTATCTATGAAGCGCTCATATACGGTGTTTCTGGAAGCTTACAAGGGATCTTTTTCGGATGTATACTTTCCTATATAATATATATGGCAGCTTCCGGTGTCTTAAAGGTTCAATGGACGATTCCTTATGTGGCTTGTATTATTACGTTTGCTGCTGCATTGTTCATCAGTTATGTATCAGTTCTGATTCCGCTGCGCAAAATCCAAAAGGATAATATTATTGATGTGATCAGGGAAGAATAATACCAAGGGCCTGGCTATGTGTATAGTCAGGCTATTCTGATTTTGTTGGCCTATGGCTGAAATAGAAAGAGGAGGAGGCCACGCGTTGAGCAACATATTGCTGGTTGAAGATGATGAAGCTCTCGGTCTAGCTATCGAATTTTCATTGAAAAATGAGGGGTATGAGGTGGTCAAAGCCTCTAGTGTCAAAGAAGCGAAGCAGCAGTTTGATCATCGTACTTTTGATTTAATTATTCTAGATATCGGTTTACCGGATGGAAATGGCTATGATTTATGCATGTATTTCAAAAAACAGAGAGACACATCGGTAATTTTCTTAACTGCCCTTGATGAGGAAGCGAATGTGGTCATGGGACTGGATATTGGTGGGGACGATTATATTACGAAGCCCTTTCGCGTGAAGGAACTCATGTCCAGAGTGAAAGTGCAATTGCGTAAGCAAGCGCGTCTAGGGACTTCTTCCACCATCTTAACATCTGAGAATATCAAAATCGATATGAACCTAGTTAAGGTGTACAAAAATCAAGAGAGCATTCCGGTAACGAATTTAGAATATAAGCTTCTTCTCACATTCATGATGAACGCCCACAAAGCACTGAAAAGAGATGAGCTCCTTATGAATATAACGGAAGGTGATGAGGTTTTCTTTGATGAAAATACGTTATCTGTATACATTCGACGTTTGCGAGACAAAGTAGAAGATGATCCGAGAAATCCGCAGTTTATCGTCACACAAAGAGGATTGGGCTACCGCTGGAGCAAGGATGTGAGCAGAGAGTAAGATGATGAAAAATACCGAGTTGAAAGGCTATATCACGATACTGGCCGTTCTGTTAACGTTATTTACCGTTTATCAATTCATTACCCAACAACTGTTCTACAATCAATTGAAAAGCGATTCCATTGCATCTTGGGGGGGAATTACCGCCAGATTGGTTGAGCAAAACCCTGAAAATGAAGCGGAAATTTTGAAAGTCTTAACTAGCCATTCTACGGACTCCATTCCATATCAGGAAAAAGGGAGAGAGATATTAAGGCATTATGGATTATATGAAGGTCTGGAGTCGCAGCTTTTCCCACTTCTAAATAACCATATTGCTCGCCATAATCAATTTATGTATTGGGGATTGGTGTGTTTCGGATGTATCCTGCTTCTGGCAAGCTACATGCAGCACAAGCTGATCTTCCAGAAAATTAGACAGCTTACCTCGGCAGCCAAAAAAAATAATCGATGGAGATTATTCGGTTGTCATCAATGAAAACAAAGAAGGGGATCTCGCCAAACTGGCGGTTTCCTTTCGTTCGATGAAAGATATTATTCGCAAAAGCATGCAGGATTTACGTGAAGAGAGAGCATTTCTAGTACAAATGCTGCAGGATATATCTCATCAACTAAAAACACCGCTTTCCACGATATCTATCTACAATGAGATGATGATGAATGACAGCTTGCCGCGCCAGCAACAAGTTCAACTGTTGGGAAATAATGATGTGCAAATCTCAAGAATGAATGTCTTGATTCACAATTTGTTGAAGGTAGCGAAAATCGATGCAAGAGCTATTTCATTTGAGAAAGAACCGGCCAATTTGGTAGAGACCATTGAGGACGCTCTAGATCGCTTACAGAGCATGATTACCAATCAGCATATATCGATTGATTGGCATACCCCGGAGGAAGTAGTCGTTGTTCACGATAAAGTATGGATGCAGGAAGCATTATTGAATCTGCTGAAGAATGCGATAGAACACTCCGAACCCGGTGAGAAGATTAAGATTGCAATCGAAGATACACCGATTTATACAGAGCTGGTGATTCAAGACTTCGGAGAGGGGATTGCAGCTGAGGAATTGCCGCATATTTTTGAACGATTCTACAAAGCCAGAGGCTCCAAAAAGCACGATTCGGTAGGGATTGGCTTGGCCTTAGCCAAATCCATTATCGAAGCGCATCAAGCCTTGATTAAAGTGGAAAGTGAGAGATACGCGTATACGAAATTTACGGTTACGTTCATGAAATACTAATGTTCACTTCTTACTACGAAAAAACAGCGACAGCCGTGGACTATGTATGTCCATGAACTGTCGCTGTCTTCATTTCTAGCAGATCCATTTCTTGTTTTTGCAAGTAATGTGGTCGGTATTATATCAACCTAAGGTCAATTAATGAAATAAGAAGCCGTGATGTGGTTGATTGTATAGGAGGAAGGTGCCGCAAACTGCAAATACAGATACCCGTCTTCAGTTGCAGTGAAAATTCTTCCTACATTGCTGTTGAAAAATGTCCCGAGATGATTGCTCGAGTCATATACCGAATAGTACGAATAGCTCCCTTGTGCATAGACCGTAAGCTGTTGGCCTTTCTTCAAATAGATCCCTTCCAGTGAGCTCAGTTCATTAGGACGAAGTGCATAGTACTTAACGAACTTCTGTGTTTGTTGAACCTCAGGCTTGACAGCATCGACAGGTGCAGTGGAAGCATATGCAGGCGCTGCTGTAGCCAGGGCGACCAGTACTGACATGGACAAGAGCAATTTCTTCAAACGATTCATCTCCTTTGATAGTTTGGCAAGTAATATCTGGAAGTTATGTTAAATATAACTCAACATCGGATTCTTGTAAACACTAAATTCCGATTTTTTTGTAGGAAATAAAAAGATATCAATACATGAAGAAAGACTGCCAAATGATTGGCAGCCTTTACTATGATTAAAGATATTGTGATTCATTAATTTGATAGGTTGCGAACTCATAACTATTAATCAATTGGGTCGGTCAATGCTAAAGATTTCACCTAGCTTCGAATAGTTGTTACCGGCTAATCGGCTCACAGGCTTTAATCGTTGTGCATCGATACGCCCGCTCTCAACCAATTCTTCCGCAATGTGAAAGCAAACGACTCTCCCGATAATGAGATCACAAGATGGAGTCGTTCCGCCAAGAGCAAAAGATTGCTCTAATATACATTCCATGCGGATTTTGGCTTCGGCAATCCCCGGAACCTTAATCTTGGCACTCGGGAGGGAAGTAAGTTGAGCGAAGTCCACTTCGCTCTCATCAGGCGGAAGATTGGCCGCGGTTTGATTGATTGCCTCGATATAATCCTCATCCGATATATGAACAACAAACGAACCCGTTTCCATGATATTTCTTGACGTATCTTTGCGAACGCCATTTTTTCTTTGGACGGATACAGAAACCATGGGCGGATCGGCAGAGACGATATTGAAATAGCTATAAGGTGCAGCATTTAGTACGCCTTCAGCAGACAATGTTGTGATGAACGCAATCGGTCTCGGGAGGATGCTGCCGATGAGCAGTTTATAATTATCCCGCTCCGTTTGCTCCTCCGGATAAATGGTTAACATGGGCTCACCCCTGATTAATATGGCTTTGTAACCAAGATGAGGCTGCATGAACCTCGGAATGCGTTAATTGATGGCCATGCTGCTCCCAATGGACGGTAACATGTGCACCCGCTTGGGTTAACAGCGTCTGTAGTTCTTCCGTCTCTTGCGGTGCGCAAATCGGATCGTTCTTTCCTGCACCGATAAATACAGGCGTTCCGGTAAGGTCGGGCAGTTTCAGCCCACGACGCGGAACCATAGGGTGATGCAACACTGCTCCTCTTAGGGAACCTTGGTGATGAAATAAGAGGCTTCCAGCTATATTGGCCCCATTGGAGTAACCGACTGCAATGAAGTTGTTGCGATCAAGCTCATATTTGGATGATGCTTCATTCAGAAATTCATTCAGCTCATTGGTTCTAAAGATCAGATCCTCTTCATCAAAAACGCCTTCGCTTAATCTGCGGAAAAAGCGGGGCATGCCGTGCTCAAGTACATTCCCTCTAATGCTCAGTACTGATGACTCTGGCGATACGATTTGCGCAACCGGAAGCAAATCATGCTCAGTTCCGCCAGTACCGTGGAGCAGGACGAGTGTAGGCTTTGATGGATCCGTGCCTTTTTGAAAAATATGCTGCATGATTATTTCCCCTCCAATTCGCGTACTTGGATAGGAGGCAGTAGCTTCTCGATTTGTGCTCGGTGCGGTTCATATTGTGCAGGCAGCTTCAAGTCTGTACCAAGTTCCTCAAATGTCTCGTCACGGGTGAATCCTGGAGGATCGGTAGCAATCTCGAATAAGATTTCCCCCTGCTCACGGAAATAAATTGCATTGAAATATTGACGATCGACGACCGGAGTTGGGTGATATCCGGCTTGCGCAACATGCTCTCTCCATTCCTCATGATCCTTAAAGTCTTTGGCGCGCCATGCGATATGGTGTACGGTTCCGTATCCGCCAGAACCGCGTTCCATTGGTGCAATATTAATGTCGATTACATTGCCCAGATCGGCGCTCCCTTTGAAGCGCATCCAGTCTCCTTCTTGGCCGATCATTTCGAGTCCCATCACGTTTTCAAGCAATTCAGAGGTTGCCTTCGGATGAGTACTATACAATACGGCCCCACCGAACCCTTTAATGGCCTTATCCACAGGGATTCCTCCAAAAGACCATTTGCTATTCGGACCATCTTCTCGTGCCACGATTTCGAGCTGTAGCCCGTCATGATCCGAGAATTGCAAGAATTGTTCGCCGAATCTATCTTTACGGGTAATTTGCACACCGAAATGTTGCAATCTCGCTTCCCAGAAATCCAATGAGCCCGTTGGAACGACAAACGTTGTCACTCCTACTTGTCCGCCGCCGACGCGGCCTTTCCGTCCCGTTTCCCAAGGGAAAAATGTCATAATCGTTCCGGGACTTCCGTTTTCATTCCCGAAATAAAAATGGTACACCTCAGGAGCATCGAAATTCACTGTCTTTTTTACAAGACGAATACCTAGTATCCCTGCATAAAAATCGATGTTTTCTTGCGCGTTTCTAGCAAATGCCGTGATGTGGTGAATACCTGTTGTATGTTTCGCCATGATAATTGCTCCTTTTGCATTTATTTTTATTGTTTCCCATAACCTCGTTTTCAATTTAGAAGACCTTCGTATTGGAACGCTGCTCTCCTTTTCTAATAATAATTAATGATAAGCTGCTTTATAAAAGTTAGTATAACATAAATTATCTCGAAATCAAGATAATCAAAAACAAAGGGAGCAGAATGCTAATGAATTTGGAATATGAGACAAGAAGCGGGTAATAAAATGGAGTGGACTAAAATGGAGAGGATTGATCCATATGTGGGTGTACCCTAATAATTGGATACCTACCAAATCGCTCGAGGAAATGGCCAATACAGAATATGACGTGCTTATTGTTGGGAGTGGCGCAGGTGGGGGAGCGATGCTATATAGATTATGCGAGTTATGGAAAAACCAAGGGGCAAAGCGAATTGGGATTCTTGAAAAAGGGGATAAACTATTTCATTCGCATGCATTAAATATCCCCACCATGAATGTCGACCGTATGCGTGATCAATTATGGCCCGATAATTCTACTCCTATCGGGGAGCGGCTTCCGGAATTTTCGGGAGCTAGGTTAACGTTTGCTCTAGGAGGAAGGACATTGTTTTGGAATGCTGCCTGTCCTCGACCCGCAGAGTTTCAACTTCAATCTTGGCCTGTTCATCCAGAAGAGTTGGACGTATATTTTAGGACTGCCGAGCGTGTATTGCATTGCACTACATCTTATGCCGATGGCTCTACCATGCAAAGGATTCTCTTGAACCGGCTTCATGCAGGAGGTGTGCTAGAAGCGACTGATATGCCTCTTGCCATTGATATGTCAGGTCCGCGTATGGGGGAAATTCATTCTAATGCATGGTTCAGTTCCATTCACTTTCTTGCATATGCCCTAAATGATAGACCTTTTGATCTTGCAGTGAATGCGTATACTACCCGCGTACTCCTCGAAAATGGCAATGCAGCAGGCGTCAATGTAATGTCTCCAGATAAAAAAACGCATACCATTCGAGCAAAAAATGTTGTCATTTCTGCAAGTACATTGGAAACACCTCGCATTTTGCTCAATTCGGGCATACAAGGAGCAGCAATCGGACGTTATTTAACCAATCATTCATTTGTATTGGGTACGGGGAAAATAAGCCGTCGGGAGTTTTCTGATAATCTTGGCAACCTGGCAATCTTGAAACGCGAAACAAGAGAATCCCCGTATCAAATCCAAATCTTAGGCCCTAATCAATTTTTCTCATACCAGCAATTCGAGGATAAAGTGCTCCCGGATCAACTGAGCATCGTATATGCTGCCTTTGGTTTAGTGGAGTCGCGGCCAGAGAATAGAGTTTATTTAGATCCAAACCGTCAAGATGAATACGGCGTGCCTTTGAACCAAGTTGATTTTTCTTATAGCAACAAAGATTATACAGTGATTCAGCAAATGCGTGATGGTATTGCTCGATCGGCAAATGCAATGGGAGTAACCTTAGATGGGGAGCCTACCTTATTTCCGCCGGGTAGCGATGTTCATGAATCTTGTACTTGCCGAATGGGAACTGACCCCGCTACCTCAGCGACTAACCGTTATGGAGAACTTCATGGAGTTTCCGGTCTCTACGTCGCTGATAATAGCGTGATACCCGTTCTTGCTGCAGCGAACCCGACAAATTCTACGGTTGCATTAGCATTTCGAACAGCCGATCATATTGTGCGTACGAATAGGTAAGGGCAGTTTTTACTTGGGAGCGTTCATGGTTTCCAGGCATTTGTTCAGCGACACAATAATGAACCCTCCCAGGATAAAAACATTCTTCTGCGATTGACCTGAACCTATCCCGCCACAGATGGAAGAGGACGTATGAAACATGAATCAGGAGGCGAAACTCATAGTAAGTTTGTATTGAAGTAAATGATGATTCCAAATGAGAATAGGAGCAAGTAGGATGGGTGCAGTGAAACTGGCAGTTATTTTTTACAGCATGACAGGAACGAATTATCGCTTGGCTCAATGGGCAGCGGAAGGCGGCAAGGAGCAGGGGGCGGAAGTAAGAGTATTACAAGTTCCAGAATTGGCTTCTAAAGAGACAATAATAGAAAATCCAGCGTGGAAAGAACATGTCGATCATGTGAAGGATGTACCCGTCGTAACTCTTCAAGATCTGGAATGGGCGGATGCCCTTATTTTTAGCGTGCCGACACGTTATGGCACAATGCCCGGACAATTGAAACAGTTTTTAGATACTACCGGGAAGTTATGGTTCCATGGCAAGTTAGTTAATAAGGTGGTTAGTGCGATGGCTTCAGCCCAAAATCCCCATGGCGGGCAGGAGCAAACCATTCTGGGAATCTATACCGCTATGTATCACTGGGGTGCCATTATTGTTTCACCAGGCTATACGGATCCTTCCCTTTTTACAGCCGGGGGAAATCCTTATGGGACAAGCGTAACTGTACAAAACGGTAAAATGGTAGAGGATGTTCAGGCTGCAGTTAAACATCAAGCCAAACGTACCGTAGACGTCTGCAAATGGATCGCAGCAGGCAGTAATTAAGTATGACTCTGTCCGTTGCTGTTCAGGAAGCTGAGAAAGGAAAGAGATTGCCTTCCAATGAGAAATAAGTAGTTCCGCCGTTCGTGATTAATATAATCAATGCATCACACTTTTCTGACAAGCCGATTGCTGATAACTCCCGGATATCTGCTGCTCGATCCCAAAAAATTTGCTCAGTTAATGGCAAGGTATTGGAAGCGGAAACAATCAAGTCAGATTGAATGAGGACAGCTCCTTCTTGAAGCAAACTATCAGGTTGAAATATAGATTCTAATAGTTGACTTGTAATTACCGCATTAATGGGTATCCCTCCGTTTATAAACGGTGCTACGGGGTCGTCAGCTTCTATTACAATGAGAGCTTCTTGGCGTTTTCGGCTAAGTTTATGTATGGCCAGAGATAATTCAGTACTGCATTTCGTATACTTGGACAACATACGATTAAGTAAGTATGTCGATGCAGTCGTTTCCAATTCAAGCAGTTCTCTCGACAACTTTTGGACAATGTCAATGATACCAATATCATTATGACTGAGAGTAGCAATATTTTGATTCACCTTTTTTTCGATTTCCGTTAGCCTTTCGTTCATTTCGAGCCGGAGCTGCGAAAAATCATTATGGGTACTGTGTTTTTTCATATTCAACAATGCACTCCTAGAGGTGATTAAGTTCACTCGTCAGGGATTTCGAATCCATATAACGAGCCATTAAAGGTAAATGATTTCGCACCTGTTTCCTCAGATACGATGAAGGTTAGGGCATCTGTATTTTCAGATAAGCCAATCGCTGCGCGATGCCTAGTACCGAGCTTGGTCTTGTATAATTTCCGGGTTAGCGGAAGTACATTTGCTGCTGACACGATAGTATCATTCTGAATTAAGACAGCACCATCGTGCAGTGGACTCCCTGTATGGAAAATGGAAACTAACAGCGTACTTGTGATCTCTGCGGATAGAGGAGTGCCAACGGTGATCAAATCATTTATCCTATCTTCTCTTTCCACGATAATAAGGGCACCTTTCCGTTGATCGCTCAGCAGCTTAATGGCTTTGAATATTTCATTGCATTGACTTGTATAGGGATGAAGAAGTCGACTCAAATGATAGGCGGAAACCAGCTTGCCTGCATCGGAACATATTTTAGAGAGAAACTTCAGATTTTTTAGAATATCGATATCTTCCTGATCCATGGACGCTAACATGCTTTTAATCTTCGAGGACAGATGTTGAAATTGATTATAAACATCAGTCTGCTGAGGAGAAAATAAATCGCAATTACTTTCCATACGCAACCTCCTTTACATCATATTGTTTCCAAACCTGTTCAAATTATGTGGGCTGCCGCTCATCCAATTGGTCTTGCATATTAATTTACAGAATTATTTCCCAGTATAGAAAAGTTGACGAAATGAAAATCATCGTGTTACTATACATCTCGAATTAAAGATATTCGAATTCAAATATTTTTGGATTTTTGAAAGGTGAGAGTAAGAATGAAGTTTTTAAACAAGTTCTTTACTTCAAAACATAAGGAGGAAAAAGCAATGGCAGAATTAAATATCGGAATCATTATTGGATCAACACGTGAAGGTCGTGTAAGCCCACAGGTGGCAAAATGGGTTAAAGAAATTGCAGATCAACGAGGAGATGCGAATTATACAGTGATTGATATTGCGGATTACAAATTGCCTTTACTAGGTGAACCAGGGCAAGATGCTTCTGGTGTACAAGCGTGGTCCGAAGTGATTGCGAAACAAGACGGATTTGTATTCATCGTACAAGAGTACAATCATTCCATTACAGGTGCTCTCAAAAATGCACTGGATTATCTACGTGTAGAATGGAATAACAAAGCTGCGGGTATTGTATCTTATGGCTCTGTAGGTGGTGCACGAGCTGCTGAGCATCTGCGTGGTATTATGGGTGAGCTATTGATTGCAGATGTGCGTGTACATCCTGCATTGTCACTATTCACAGATTTTGAAAATGGTACTGATTTCAAACCAAAAGCTGTCCAAGCCGATTCTGTTAATCAAATGTTAGACCAATTGATCCCTTGGTCCAAAGCTTTATATACGATTCGTTAATCTTAAAAGGAACTGTCTAAAGAGTTCAAAAAGGACTCCAAAGTAATTCTTGAACAAACCGTGGAAATGGCTCGTCCTCTTTCCAATGCTTGAAGCATCATTTATCTCAGGACTATACGCACTTACTGGAATCGGAGCTATTTTGTTGCCTTTCTCATTAGCGAATAGAGAATCTCGTGTTGTTAAAATAATGTGTACTTTTTGGACAATTACGGGGGTACTTTTCACTTTATTCGGAGCATTGAATTATTTCACTCATATCGGGTTAATTGTAAATACGATGAAATAAGGAAGCGGAGACAAAACCAAAACACATTCAAGGGAATGATCTTGTATCGCAAGATATGAAGGACCCTTGGAGGTGTTTTTGCATGGCATCAAAAATGATCTCTCCAATAATCGGATGTATAAAGAAGGGGAGTTGATGTATTATTAGAAGATCCTTCGTTTGGTAATCCAGCAGTAGGTCATATCTATGATATGCTAATTTTTTTAACCTATTTAGCAAGCCAGACGAGAAGGGGACTAGTACCTAGTGTATTTTAGTATTAGTGCAATGCAAGTACTTCGTACGAAGAACAGAGCTTAGACTTCTAACGAGTAACCCTAAGATACGAGTCTTGGGGTTGTTTATCGTTTACGTGATTTCTTTGTTACGGAACCACATTGCGAGCAGATCTGTAATAAGCAATACGGTGACTATGATCAACGGTTGTCCAAACTTACTAATAGGTAAGGGGATGGCAAAAGAAATTACTGCATTTATGCAGGCCATTCCTATAAATAACGCAGCAATTAGTACCAAGTAAACATGTAAGTCCTTCATGTTGTTGCGATATACAAAATGGATGGTTAGTAATGCAATAAAGAATAAATAATAAAATAGTGCCCCGAAAGTAGATGACCATTTTTCATACTGAATGGCAGTATCGAGCTCTAGCGAATGATTAAGTCGGAAATAGTCAAGTATTCCATGACTGTAGTAAAAAATAAGCGTCAAAATGGAATAAACAATAAATAATGTTTTAGACAAGGATGTATGTGTACGAAGTGCAGCGGATACATTCAACATATTCACCCCCTTGATTTAGGCCCCCTGATGCATATATTAGCAATTAGTTGTTATGGAAAATTATATCATTTAACCGATAATCGGTAAATCAACAACTCATATCAGCCTTCAGTTGCATAGATAAAGACGAACTAATCCTCTGTGTAATACCAGTCGGGTCGAACCATAATATGACAGCCTGTTTATTTCAAACGTAAAGAGGAGCAGATGAACATGAAAAATAAATGGTTGCTTGCGTTGCTTGTAACCTTGGTTCTCGTTGTTAGCATGATACAGGTCGCAGCACCCGTGCAGGCGAATGAGAAAGTGAGCGAGAAGAAGGATCCGGCTTGCCTTAGCCCGAAAATGGTGCAGCTGAAAGCCGATATGCAGAAGGTTTGGATCGACCATACGATATGGACGAGAAGTTATATTGTCAGTGCCCTTGCAAATCTTCCTGATCAGAAGGACGTACTGGAGCGGATTCTGCAGAACCAGCAGGACATTGGAAATGTAATTAAACCTTATTACGGGGAAGCCGCCGGCAATAAACTGGCCGAAATTCTGAGAGAACATATTCTAATCGCTGTAAAAATTGTAGCAGCTGCCAAAGCGGGCAATCAGGCAGATGTGAAGAAGTTAGAGGCAGACTGGCATAAAAACGCCGATGATATCGCTAAATTCTTAAGCGATGCGAATCCGAATTGGCAGTTTAAAGAGCTTCAGGATATGCTGTACACGCATCTACAGTATATTACGGAAATAGTGCTTGACCGTCTCAAAGGAGATTGGAAAGCCGATATAGCAGCAACCGACAAAAACGAAATCCATATGATTCATTTTGCTGACATCCTGACAGAAGGCATTGTCAAACAGTTTCCTGAAAAATTTTAAACGAATTGCATTAGGGCAAAGTAAAGCTTTTTATGTTCACCCGCTAGGGTAACTATAAAAAGCTTTTTTCGTTTCAGGGAGCAAATATAGAAATAGCTAACACACTTCGATCCAAGCACTTGGATCGTTTTTTTATTTACAAGTCAAATTCGTTTGAGAATACACGAATATATGTCCTGTACCGCAAATTTCGACTGTGTATAGTTGAGATAATCATATTTGGGAGGCAGGGCATCCGATTGTCAATGGACACATCTATGCGTAGATGGTGGCTGGGTGGTTCGATAAAATCAATGCCATAAAAATGAGTACTGTTATGGATGCCATGACAGTCTTTTAATAGCTAGGGGGAAGCCGATGAAGGATAGAATTAGGTCCCATTTGCAAGCAAGCCCCGAGGTAGTTACCTTTGGGGAATCGATGGCACTCATGCTGCCTACGGGAAATAAAGGAATAGAATACAGCCATACGTTGGAATGCACCTTCGGCGGGGCCGAAACCAACGTAGCCATCGGTTTGGCTAGGCTTGGCATTCATGTCGGATGGTTCTCTCAACTAGGCGAAGATCCGCTGGCGACGAAGATGATCAAAGCATTGCGGGGCGAAGGCATTGATGTCTCACGCGTGAAGAGGACAGCTGCTGCTTCAACGGGGCTAATGATGCGTGAGGTAATTGCTGGACAATCCTCCGTTTATTATTTTCGGCGAAATTCGGCTGCTAGTCTGATGTCGCCGGAAATGCTGGACGAGGCGTACATAGCAGGTGCTCGCATTTTGCATGTAACCGGCATTACGATGGCCATCAGCGAAACTGCATGTCAAGCAGTTAATGAGGCAGTGCGTCTTGCACGCAAGCATGGCGTTAAAGTCAGCTTTGATCCAAATCTACGCCTGAAGCTCTGGAGCGTGGAGAAGGCTCGGCAATTCATTCTGCCTCTAGCGGCGGAAGCAGACTACTTTCTGCCTGGGCTTGATGAATTGAAGCTGCTCTATGGAATTGACGATGAAAATGCTTTGTTTGCGAAGCTGCATGAGCTTGGCAACATATGCGTCGTCAAAGGCGGAGACCATGAAAACGTTTTATTACAAGGTGGGAAGGAAACTAGAATTCCTTATTTTAATGCTGATCACGTAGTAGACACCGTTGGTGCTGGCGATGCCTTCTGTGCCGGCTTCCTTAGCGGTTTACTAAGAAATAAATCCCTTGAGGAATCCGTTCGCATCGGAAATCTGCTTGGAGCTATGGTGATCCAGACGGAAGGCGATTGGCAGGGTCTCCTGACAAGGGAACAGGTAGAAGCGAGGCTTAATAGAAAAGCGCATGTTGAACGTTAAGTCCAATGAATCTAGTACATAAATGAAAGGCAGGGAAGCAAATTGAAGAAAATGAGCATCACTAAACGGATTCATGAAGAAGGGGTTGTAGCGGTATTACGGGGAGAGAATTGGCAGCAGGTGGTTCGACTATCCGAGGAAGCCATTGCTGGCGGCATAAAGGTGATTGAGATTACGATGACGGTTCCGTATGCGCTTAAGGCGATCGAAGAGCTTGCCACCCGTTATTCATGGAATCATCCTGATTCAGCTCATAATGCGATAATTGGCGTCGGCACGGTGCTTGATCCTGAAACGGCACGCCAAGCAATTCTAAGCGGCGCTGAATTTGTAGTGGGCCCTTCGTTGAATCCTGATACGATTAAGCTGTGCAATCGTTACCGTGTGCCAATCATGCCGGGCGTTATGACCATTCACGATATCCAAAGCGCTCTAGATTTAGGAGTGGATGTCGTAAAGCTGTTCCCGGGCAGTCAATTCGGACCAGGGATGATCAAGGATATCAAAGGCCCATTGCCTCACGCGAATCTAATGCCGACCGGCGGAGTGAATGTAGAGAACTTGGGTGACTGGATCAAAGCAGGTGCATTTGCGGTAGGAATTGGTTCGGATCTTACGAAGAAAGCCATTGAAACAGGCAATTATACACTCGTTCGTGCCAAGGCTGATCAGTATGTGAAGGCATATAAGCAAGCGCGCAAATAAAAAGAATGATAACAAGTGTTCTCTTGATAGTCTGAGAGACGCTTGTTTTTTTATATCAAGTGAATGAACTGAGAAAAGTAAAATTCGTTTCAAAATGAACGTTTTTAGTTCTTATTTGCGACTTTCGTTCTTATTACAATGACACTATAGAACAAGACGTATTTTCTCAGAGGAGGATAAAAAAATGAAAGGTAAGAAATCACTAGGAATTAGCGCTAGAGAGACACTAGCTGGCTATATGTTTGTAGCCCCATTAATGATCGGATTAATTGTCCTAACACTTATTCCTGTTGTGTGTTCTCTATTGCTGAGCTTTACGGAGTGGAATTTCGTAGCGGGATATGATGCTATCAAATTCGTAGGCTTTGATAATTTTATTCGTTTGTTCCAAGACGATGTGTTTATACAAAGTTTATTGAACAACTTGGTCTTCATTATAACGGTTCCGATAACCTTGATCTTATCACTGTTGCTGTCTATTCTCATTGACAAACATGTTTATTTCAAGGATGGATTTAAGGTTGTTTATTTCTTACCTTATATCTCTAGTGTCGTTGCCGTCGCAATGGTATGGCAGGTTCTTTTCCATCCATCATTAGGTCCGGTAAATCAGCTGCTGATGTCATTTGGCATTGAGAATCCACCTAAATGGTTGGCAGATATCGATTATGCGTTGCCTTCCCTCATGATGATTCAAGTTTGGATTATGCTCGGCTATAACATTATCATTTACATTGCTGCGCTGCAGTCCATTCCGAAGGATTTGTATGAGGCGGCAGATATCGATGGCGCAGGAACATGGGTGAAATTCCGCCAGATCACAGTGCCAAATGTTTCGCCAACGACCTTCTTCTTGCTAGTAACAGGAATCATTGGTTCCTTCAAGGTGTTTGATCTCATTCAAGTATTAACGCAAGGCGGGCCTGCTAATTCAACAAATGTAATCGTTTACGATTTGTATGATACTGCATTCAATCAGTTGAAAACAGGCTATGCCTCTTCAATGGCGCTCATATTATTCCTCATTTGTTTAGCCATAACGGCTGGACAATGGATTGCTCAGAAGAAATGGGTTAACTACTAGAAGAGATCTAGAACGGAGGATCAATCTACATGAAAAAAATTTCGGCTTCAAAGATCATGTTCACAGTGATTATGGCAGCTATAGGGCTTCTATTCCTGCTTCCATTCCTATGGATGTTGTCAACATCATTCAAGCCTGAGGCGGATGTCTTCACATTCCCAATCGAATGGATCCCGAGAAACTGGAATGCGATGGAGAACTATGCAGAAGTGTGGTCAGGAAACTTTGTCAAATATTATGCAAACTCGATTTATGTAACAGTGGCAACCACTTTGCTCAATGTATCCGTGTGTGCACTTGCAGCTTATGGTTTTTCCAAGGTACATTTCAAAGGAAGAGATACGATGTTTCTTCTCGTCCTCGCGCTTTATATGGTTCCACCTCAAGCTTCATTAGTTCCGCAGTTCCTGCTCTTCCGTTCCTTACATTTATTTGATTCTCATCTTGGTCTTATCTTGCTGAACGGATTTAGCGTAATTGGAGCTTTCATGCTTAGACAATTCTTTATGGGTGTCAGCAACGAATATATCGAATCAGCCAAAATAGACGGAGCCGGACATGCACGAAGCTTCTTCCAAATCGCGTTGCCGCTTATTCGTCCAGCCATCGCAACCTATGCGATCCTCAGATTTATTTGGACATGGAACGATTATCAGTATCCGCTGATTTTCTTGAAAAGCAAAGAGTTGTTTACCATTCAGCTTGGAATCAGATTGTTCGGTGACCAATATGGAGATACGTATTCCTTGATGATGGCTGGCGCGGTGTCAGCAATCTTGCCGCTGGTCATTATCTTTATCATCGGGCAGAAGCAAGTTATTGAGGGGATTGCGCTCGGAGGCGTTAAGGGATAGAAGTGCTCGCAGATAGAAGCAGTGCAAATAGATAGTTAACGAGAAGAAATGAACCATTGCGTTCATTTCTTTTGTCTTATGGGGGAAGTATCCGGTCAAAATCGTCTGAAAAAGGTCAAAATATGAAATTGGTCGGTCATCTGAAAATAGATATATTTATTAATAAAAGCGCTTTCAAAGACGGTTTTATTCTTAAAACCGGATTTATCCAATTAGGAAGAAGCAAGTTGGATATTCATATTAATTATTTTAGCTATCCTAAAATGCACCTAAAAAGTATATAAATCTGCAAAGCTAGATTGATTATTAGAAGGGTGGGTTGGTATGGGTTATGTGAAACGAAAACCAACAGTGATGATATGGTTTGCAGCCGTAATACTAATTGTACTTGCTGTATTAATGATGATTTTACTTAACAAAAAAGCTGCATTGCCTGAGAACTGGTTGTTTACGGTGGATGGATACGCTGTGACAGATGAAGAATTTCTATTTTATATCAACGACCAGAGGGCTGTAACAGTAGATTATTTCAACAGAACCTATGGTGCGCAAGTAGATGAGGGCTTCTGGTCACGTCAATACGGCGCTAATCAGGAAACACCATCTGAATATGCCAAAAAAATCTGCGATGACTGCATTGCTAAGGGCCAAACAGGAGCAGATTATTGCCGACGAGCTGGATATTGCCCCATACAAAAGTTTTGATGAGTTAAAATCCGACATGCTAGATGAAAACGCTAAGCGGGCTGAAATGGAAAATACGGGGGATACTTACTACGGTTTGCCTCAGTTAGATCTTTATCAATACATGCAATATATAAGTGGCGCTCGTTGGCCGGATTTAGTTGAAACCCAGGTCAAAAAAACGAAAATGAGCGAAGCTGAGTTACAAGATGAATATGCTTCAAGAAGCGCAGAATATGTTCGCACTGCTGATGAATTAACGGCCATGCTCGCAGCAACTGGACAAGCAATGGAAGAGAAAGTGTTACATCGATTGGATATATCCAAGGATGATGCGGAATCTCTACACTTCTGGGAGTTACTGGCGACCGCTTCCGTGGGTGAAACGGTGATCGGTAACTATATGGGCGAGGATGTTGTTGCCACATTAGTCACAAAGCCGGTAATAACTAAGCTTACATTAGACAAAGTGAAGGATTCCATTATATACGGGCGGTCTGAGTCTGACTTGCGAACGTTACTTGCAACTAGAGCGGATAAGGCGAAGATTGTGTATAACGGCAATCAATTCTATGAATTAGCAGTGGAATAGATAAAATACGGTTCTTACGTTCGTTTATATAGATCTGAATCTATTTTGATTTTCATAGATTCAGATTTATATAAATTTGAATTCATAGAAAAGGAGATTGCCAGATGGGACAAGTAAAATGGATGCAAAAAGCATTATCGATTGTTATGGCAACCATGTTAACATTCTCTGGTCTGCCAGGCTTGGTGCCTACATCTGAAGTTTCAGCTGCAGTGAAGTCCGTTGAATCTTTTGACTCTGTTGTACTAGAACTGAAACAATCGACGGATCATGCAGGCAGAGTAAACCTTACTTACAAAGGTGCACCATTAAGCAGTTTGATTAAAGGGCCGGTTATCGATGCGTTCAGTTATGATTCAAGTAATTCGAACTTACTAACGGTTGATAATAATGGAAGGGTTACTTTAGCTAGCGGATATACATTTGCGGCACCAGGTGATCCAGGCATCCCAGTGACGATCACAGCTACGACAAGTTATTATCATGACTCAGATGTGTTATTCATGGAGGACTTCGAGAACAACAAGGGTCCGCTGACATCAACGAGTAAACTTGGTTCATCATTTACACTGTCTAATGCCCAGTCCCGCTCCGGATTGAAAGCGGTTACACCTTCAAGTGCAACGAATACGGAGAATGTAAGCCAAGACGTGGCTTTGCCCGCCGGAAGTAACTATAAAATGACGGCATGGTATTACGATCCGTATCCGGATGAGGAGAAGACAGCGGCTGCAAGAACCCAATTTGCGGTTTTGGATGGCAAAAACGCCACCTTCGCCGGGACATTCTATCAAAGTTCACAGGTCGACGTTATTCATAATCCGACGAAATATACTTGGGCATTTGCACCATCATCAGCTGGTTCAGCAGCGAAACGTTGGAAGGACAGTGGGGTTGAACGTTCCACAGGCTGGCATAAATTTGAGTGGCTCATTACACCGAATGGTGCGAATTTACAAATTGACGGAAATTCGATACCTGATTCAGCACAGTACGATATTTATAAAGCGATGAAGAGTGGTACAACCATTCAACCTAAAATCGCTGGGGGATGGAATAACCAATCAGGCAACATCTCATATGTTCATAACAAACATCTTATCGACGATTTTTATGTTGTCAAAGACGTTGCTACAGTAACAGGTACAAGAACATTAACATTGAAAGTAGCACCTCCGGGTGGAGTGTCAGATTTGGAAATTATCACTCAACCAATAGCGGCAAAAGTGAACCAAGGCGAGACAGCAACATTTAGCGTTACGACATCAGCCGCTGCTGCATCATACCAATGGTATGTATCTAACGACGAAACAGGTTTAAACGGGACGGAAGTTGTCGGTGGAAATGATGCGGTATTAACGTTGCCGAGTGTTGACTCAGCTGCACAGCAAGGTAAGTTTTATTATTGTCTAGTGACTACCACAGAGGGAGTTGTGAAGTCCCACGCAGCACCGTTGTTCATTCAAACAAATACACAGGTGAATGCGCCAATTAATCCGACGCTTGACCCGAACACGGGTATGTATACAGGCGGTTCCAATTACGGGGATACCCTTGTAACACTGTTCAAAGGTGGTGAACCCGTTGGTTATTATTTATCTAAAAATGGGGGGCCCGACCAGCTTAACAATCATGAAAGACATCATGTTCTGCCATATGCAAGGGCATTGGGAGCGGGTAATTACACCGTTTCAGCCATCGTCATAAATACAGAAAAGAACATAAGTGAAGAAGTTACAGCTAACGGAATATTAACGATCGAGAATTTATCTACACCGGTAAATGGTAAATGGTACGGTACCTATGCTACTTGGGATAGCGTTGCTAACGCATCTGCGTATTCGGTTCAGCTCTTCAGTAACGGAATTGCTAAAGGGAGCCCTATCGCAGCAACTAGTAATGATGCACTTATGACCCCGAGCTTGGGTGATACGTTTACAGTTAGGGCGATCGGCAGCGCAACGACACGCTTCTTGGATTCTGATGAATCAGGGGAGAGTGCAGTTTATTCAGCTCATATTGCGCTCGTCCGTCAGAACGAAACTTTACAGGCAGGGGAGCGTCAACGGCTAATCGTTGACACTGCTGATATGTTCGCAGCTGATAACATTAGCTTTAGCCCAGCAAATAAAGACAAAGATAAGATCGAAGTTGATCATGCTGGATTCGTTACGGTTAAGAAAGGTTATGTCCCAACAGAGAATGAAGAGGTAACCGTAAATGTCAGCGTTGATTACTTCAATAAGGCGGACACGATGTTCTACGATGGATTTGAAGGGGATAAGAAGTTTTCGAACGGTGAGAACGGGTACGTCCAAAGTGACGTGGTGGCTCGCACCGGAACAAAGGCTGCGACAACGAGTGGTGCTGGCCAGGTAGCTACCGTCCCGGGCACCTATAATTACGCCCCTAAAGCCGGCAAGACAACAATTGTCACTGCCTGGTACTACGACGATGGCGGGGCGGCATCCAGTGATCATGCGGTATTTGGCTTCACTCCGTCGGCAAATGAACATATCACAATAAATTACGGGAATGCAGATGGCAACTGGGCGGCGAATCAGACCAATTACGCGGTTAGGTTCGGATCCACTGGAAGGTTCTATCCAGTCGACGTGAAGCGCAGCAAAGGCTGGCATAAATTCCAATGGTTCGTTACCTCAACGGGAACAACCTACAAAATTGATGGACGATCCATTAATAGACAAACCACTGACGGCGGCGCGTTCAATACGAATGTATCGAACCATATTTCGAAGATAGATGCATTGCAACTTGCAACGAACTGGGGCAATAAAGCCGGAACGATTAAAGATATGCAGAACAAGCATTTTATCGATGACGTATATGTCATGGATAGTGCAGTAACAGCCCAAACAGCAACAGCATCTGTTACTTTAAAACTCTTACCTAAAGTGTACACTCACTCCGAAGACAGCACTTATGTTCTTGGTTTGGAAGATTATAAAATTACCGTGAATCCTGATTTAGCGGATCTAACTGGTGTGAAAATCGGCAATGCAACCTTAGAACAAGCTGTGGATTACACGGTTAGCGGCAATGTATTGACCATTAATAAAAAAGCATTTCTAAGAAACAACATTGTGCAAGGAAAATATACCGTTAGACTCGACCTTGACCCTGCTGAAATTACTTTTGAGTTGAACATTGCACCTCGTGAAGTCCGTGATTATTATTTCTCCAATAACGGTGATGATAGTGCCGATGGACGGACACCGAAGACAGCATGGAAATCAATTTCCAAAATAAATGAAAACGTATTCCTTCCAGGCTCAACCATCTATTTGGATGCAAACAGCGTATGGAATGAACAAATCAGACTGCGCGGCAATGGTGAAGAAGGAAATCCGATTACACTCACTAAATACAATACGACCGATCCTAACAAACGACCGATTATTAATGGTGGGGGAACAGCGTCAAGCCCATCAGGTATTACCCTAAACGGTACAATTGAGTTGTACGATGTCAGTTATTGGGTAGTCAGCGGAATTGAAGTAACGAACATCGGCACTACAGCAGGTGACGGCCGCTCCGGTATTGCAGTAATGTCTCGTATATCCAAGCTGGGACAAGGTCAATTTAACATTCAAGATTATGCGGATGCTCGTATGCAAGGAATTGTCATTCGAGACAACTATGTTCATGATGTGAATGGACTGCACCAAGCGAATGGAGCCAGTAAGATATCAGGCGGCATCATTATTAATGGTTATGTAGATGTACGAGTTGAAGGCAACAAAACCCTTCGCTGTGACAACGAAGGTATCCGCAACAATGCTTACGGGCCTACCAATCCGGGGACTAACAACACGGGCCTCACTTGGAGCAACTCAAGCTACCCATGGGCATCTAACGTTGTGTTTAGAAATAACTGGGTGTCTAGTTCGGTTGGAGATGGCATTGTCCTGTCCGGCGGGAACAACTCCCTTGTGGAACGAAATGTGATCACAGACAGCGGATATAGTTATTTAAGCGATAAGAGCGGTAAACTGGTAGCTAACTGGGGGGCAAATAACACAAACCCAACATATCTTGGTTCGCAGAACTATGCCGCAGCGTGGATTATGGCAAGTAAAGGCACGATCTTCCGCTACAATGAAGCTGTAGATAACCCTTATCATGCAAGTAATGACGGTATGGCTTGGGACATTGATAATTATTGTCAGGATAATGTGTATGAATACAACTACAGCCGAAACAACTATGGAGGCTGGTATTTGCAGATGAATGCCGCCAAGGGCAACATCGTTCGCTATAACATCAGCGTGAATGACGGTCGCAGTCCGGATTTTAACAAGAGTTTCAATAGCCTTGTATTACTTGCGGGCGGTTCTTCAACAAGCGAGGAATTAAGCGGATTATTCTATAACAATGTAATCATCTCTCCATTGAAGAATAGCAGTTCGTTAGTGTTTGACCCAACGGCTTCTAACTTGCATATTTACTTCCAAAACAACATATTTGCTTATACTGGCGCTAACAACAGCGTTGGTCTAAAAGGCGGCGGAACATCCGCTCCATTTATAGCCGGACGGTTTACGAACAACATTGTATATCCAGCTAATCTTTTTGGAAGTATGAACGCAGGCGGGGGCGGATATTTAGGCAGAGGGGTAACAACAGCAGATAATCGCTACGTAACGGAAAATGAACTATATTCCATATTGAAAGATTATAAGACTGCACCGAAACATTGGATTGCCAACAGTGGAACAGCTGACACTAAGCTTGATTACAGCGTGATGGACGGATTCCGCCTGGCCGATGGCGCCAACATGGCCTATGGTTCAGGTGTCAAGGTAATAAGCCCATATGTGGATCGTGCGAACGCTCTGCCTCATATGACAGAGAGAACGGACTTCTTCGGCAATCCACTAGGCGACAGGACGTCTTCGATCGGCGTACACAACCCTTATGCGGTAACTTTTGATTCCAATGGTGGCAGTGAGGTTGCGATGAAGTTCGTTGATATGGGGGGGACAATTACCGAGCCGACAGCACCAACCAAACCTGAAATGAAATTCGGTGGTTGGTATCGAGATGCAGAATTAAACGATGTGTGGAATTTTGCAACTGATACGGTTACAAGCGATATCGTCTTATATGCGAAATGGCTTGGAGATGAAGAATCATCTTTAGAGAAAGATCAATTGGGTGTGGAAGCCCCTAAAGGCGCAAGGATGAATCAAACAACGGTTACGACAACTGTGTATGATGAGGTGACTGCACAAGACAGTTCGAAGAAGATACGGTTATTATTACGAGATTAAAAGATAGAATGGATAACCTCTAGAATTTATAGCGGCATTCCTGCTTCCCTCAGATTGAAGACAAACACATTGTTCAATTAAATAATGTGTTTGTTTTTTATCTATTTCTCTATTTTTGAATTAAAACACAGAAATAGGCAAAAATAGAGTCCTTTTGGTCTCTTAATTTCAGGATTTTTGCTAATTTTTATATATTTAGACAAGCGAAAGTAAGCCCAATTTTCATGTGCATTTTTTCTTTACCAATCATATTCGTATAGCGAAGACCATGAAATTCTTTAGCTGTTCCAAATAATCGTTAACTAGATCATCTAAAGAATAAAAACCAATTTGATCTCGTTTACTCATATCTTGTTTTTTCAACATCTAAATCAGCTCCTTTTCTCCATCTTACCAAGAAAAAAAGACAAATTATCGAATAATCAGATACTTTGTCTACAGTCTGAGGTTGAGAAATTATTTTCTCAACCTTTTTATTCGATGTTTTTTTATTTTCACTCAATATTTTCTACATTTAAACACTTAGTTTCACAATAATAGCCTTTGCCGCCAACATAAACTTTTTCTATTTCATTCTTGCTATTGGTTGCTAATTTAACTAATATTTCGGAAGGCGATTGTAAAGAATAACCTTGTTCAAATACATAGACTTCTTTTTGCAAGTAGTGCTGTTCATAAAGGTAGCAAGCTAATGCACCGTTTGAAGTTCCAGTCGCTGCTTCTTCATTGATGTCGTATAGTGGAGCAAAATTTCTGCATATAATTCGATTGTCATTAAAAGTATATAGATGCATCCCGACAACATTATAAAACTTGCTGATTTCTTTAATTTTTTCAAAATTAGGTTGCAGTGCATGTAATCGTGTTTCGCTTTTTATAGGAATTAAAATATCTTTTAAGCCCGTGGAGACAATTTGAATTGGGTATTTATTGTCTATAGCTTTAATGTCAAAACAGTCGATGAACTCGTTTGGAGATACAACATCATAGAATATCGGTTTGTTTTGTTCCATGAATATGATGTCATCTTTTATGGTAATAGCAAGAACACCGCTGTTCGTTTCAATCGTATAGCGATTCCTGAAAAGTATATTTAAATGCATCAGTATCGCGAAAGAGCCAATTGTGGCATGACCACATAAATCAACTTCTTCTTTTGGTGTAAAATACTCAAATTTATAATCAGCAATTTCAGATTCTGATATAAATGCGGTTTCCGCATAGCCCAGTTGTTTGGCTATTGCCATTTTTTGAGTAGTGGTCAATGTATTCTCAATAAATACCACTCCTGCTTTATTTCCGCCTTTATGATCCTTGCTAAATGCACTTGCAACATAAACGGATATTTTCATAAGACACCTTCCTTCCTCACTTATAGTAAATTGTAGCATAGAAAGCACTACGTATAAATTTTGTTGGATAAATTTGCTTTAAAGAAAGAGACAAACTATTTTTTAGATCTGAACTCTCCAAAAATAGTTTGTCTACAGTCTGAGGGAAGCAGGATTTACCTCCTGTTTCCCTTATATTTTTGATATATCCTCTAATTGGACAATCTGCGAATTTCTTGGGATCCGGGGTATGGTGCCTAACCATGGCGATCAACATGAGCGACATCATGCTCTACTTTTTTATTAAAGAAGTAAAATAATCTTACCTCAGTAAAAATTGTCTGCTTTGAATGGATTTTAATCATGTTACGATTATACCGACATTAGGAAGTTTACTTTCGACATCATCTTATGAGGAGGGTCTACATGAAAAAGATAATTCAAACTGTATTAGCAGCATCACTAGCTTTATCGCTAACTGCTTGCGGCAGCAGCAATTCCTCTGATTCTTCATCAACTCCAGCAGCAGATGGCACTTCTGCGGGGCAAGTAACATTGAAGCTGAGCACTTGGCAAACAGATGCGAAGGCGCAATGGAGCAAAATCATTCCAGAATTTGAGAAGGCGAATCCAGACATCAAAGTAGAGCTTGATCTCCTAAACGAAAAAGGAGATTCGGTTGCATCTATGCAAAAGCTTGATTTGATGGCTGCATCAGATGATCAATTGGATATTATCGAAATGCCGTATACAAACTATTCGCAGCGTGCTTCTATTGGTCTGTTGGAACCGCTTGACAGCTATATTGAAAAGGAAGGCTATAAGTACGGTGACGAATACCTAGTAGATACTCAAGTGGATGGGAAAATTTTTGCACTCCCTTCCTCTCTGCAGCGTTGGTTCATTCTGTTAAACAAAGACATGCTTGACGCAGCACAATTGCCGGTTCCACAAGATTGGACTTGGGCTGATTTCGAAGATTATGCTAAAAAGCTAACAAAAGGTGAAGGCGCTTCCAAAGTGTATGGTGCATACTTCCATAACTGGCCAGACCTTTACAACTTGCAGCTAAAGAGTAAAGAAATCGATAACAGTTTCTTGAAAGCAGACGGAACCTCCAATGCGACGGAGCCACTCCTTACATCCAGCTTGGAAATGCTGAAAACGATGATGTACACAGATAAAACAGCAAATCCATATGAAGACATTATTTCTCAAAAGCTGCATTATCGTACACAGTTCTTTAACTGTGCAGCAGCGATGGTACCAATCGGTGACTGGATGGTTGCTGAATCGGGCGGTACGGATGCAATCCCTGCAACCTTCCATGCAGCATTTGCTCCCATTCCTAAGCTGGAAGGTAAAGCAGAGCATTATTCCCCAGTACAACCTACTTACATGGGGGTTGCTGCGAAGTCCAAAAACAAAGAAGCAGCATACAAATTCGTTAGATGGTATACAACGGAGGGCTTGGAGATTGGCGGTCGCGTATTCTCCGGTTGGGCTAAATCAGATTCCGACAAGTTGACAGAGAAAATCGTCAGCACTTCGAAGGATCCTTCCAAGGTGGATATGGAATCCTTGAAATATACCATGAAAAACACGAAGCCTGGTCAAGCGCCAGTTCCAGTTCCTTACGTTGGTGAGGTCGAGAAAGCTGCCATTGCTGAGGTTGAATTGTACTTGTTGGATAAACAAGATATCGCTAAGACAATTGAAAATATGGACAAGAAAATCACAGATGTAATCAATAGTAACAAAAAATAGAAAATGTGATCTTATTGCTTGACCGAAATTAGATCGAATCATTATATATAGGTAACAGGGGAAATGAGATAAATCGTTTCCCTGTTCCTATTCTAAGAGTGATGAACATTTGAGGGTTCCATTTATGAAAATAGATCGATATTCAATTCGAACAAAACTGGTTATTGCGGCATTGATGTGTTTTATGATTCCCCTTATTGTGAATTACTTCTTAACTACGTATGTAACCAAAGATATTGTGCTGCATAAAGCGGTTTCTAGCACGCAGGATACGTTAATATTAGTTGATTCCAATGTATCCGGTATTGTTGAACAGATGCTATCTTTGTCGAATATCATTTTAATGAATAATGAAATCAATAAACATGTAACAATTAGCAAGGAGCAGTTTGCCAGAGATAATAACTCAGGTCAGCAGTTAGAATACATGCGTTTAATTTCTAATCTGGATGATCTGTTTGCCCAGAATTCAGATATGTATATCACCGTGTTGGGTGTAAATGGGTTTACATATACGAATTATTCTTTTAGTGATTTTAACCCAAATCTCTTTCATGGAAAAATTGTATTCAAGGAACTGGATAAGCTTGCTGCTTTTTCAACGGCATGGATTGGTTTACAAGATAATTACTACGGCAATTTCGAAGCGAAGCAGAAGTCTCCGAAGGTGCTTACCATCGCTCGTACCATGAAAAACTCAAGTGGTCATTCGCTTGGCTATGTGATTGTCAGTGTGAATGAAAGTAAGATTCAACGTCAGTTAAACAGCTATTCGGAACAGAAAATTATGCTGATGGATGATCAAGGAACGATCTTATCTCAGTCGGACTCCTTAAACATCGGACAACAATTCCGATACCATGATTATGCGATTAACGAGAATACGCTCGTCTACAACAATGAAAAGTATATCTATGTGTCAGAGCCTGTAGCTGGAACCAAATGGTCCTTGCTCAGTCTAGTTCCCTATTCTTCGGCAGTGGGTCCTAACAATCAGATATTAGTAACCAGCTTCATTATGCAGTTTCTATTCTTTACAGGGTTTTGCATTCTGCTGATGATTCTGATCTCGGCGATCACCAATCCGATTACGCAGTTAGGTAAATTTGTTGCTAAGGTCAATATGGGGCAGCTAAATATTCGTTCGGGGATTAGGGGACAGCATGAGGTAGGCCAACTTGGCAAATCAATTGACCAAATGCTGGATCGAATCGAGATGATGATCGAACAGATTACGCTTGAGCAGACGCAGAAACGCAAAGCAGAGCTTGAGATGCTTCAAGCACAAATTAATCCGCATTTCATGTTCAATCTCTTAAATTCGATTCGCTTAAACATTCTGATTCGCGGCGATCAAGAGAATGCGAAGTTAATCGGTTCGTTATCATCATTGCTTCGGATGACAATTAATCGGGATAATGAATGGATATCGCTTCGCGACGAGGTCGAGACCATTCAGCATTATATACGTCTGATGAACTTCAGGCATGCGAACCAGGTTCAGTTGATCGAGAACATTGTCGTGGGTAGTGACCACGTCTTAGTTCCTCGATTTATGATCCAACCGATAATCGAAAACGCTATCATTCATGGGTTTCATCAGTATGGCGGCCAAATTGAAATCGAATCGTATTCGGTTAAGGTGGATGAAGAAAGCAGCCTCTTGATTAAGATTCATGATAATGGCGTCGGAATGACACCAGAACGATTACAAGAATT
>NZ_JMDX01000042.1:0-33003 GCF_000935845.1 Paenibacillus sp. E194 | reverse complement strand
GTTGCTTGCGATACAGGTTCGCGATGATAGCAGGCATCATCGCCGTTAACGCCATCGCTTGTTCAATGTGTGGAGCCCCTTCGTATACAGTTGTTCCTAGTACAGAGACTGCGGTGCGCAGCTGGCTCATCAAGTTCATGTCTGAAGGAAGTTGGCTCAAGCAATGGATGACAGGCTCAGGCAGCTGTCTGCAGCGCACCCAGGCCGCTTTGAAGGATTGCAATTCTGCTGAGCTCGGCAACGTGCCGTACCAGAGTAGGTAAGCAACTTCCTCGAAGGAATGCCGAATGGCAAGTTCTTTAGCATCATATCCGCGATAAAGCAATATACCGGCATTGCCGTCAATGAAGCTCAATTCGGTTTCTGCTGCAACAACACCTTTTAACCCCTTGTCAACCATCATTTCCCTCCTCCTTTAATATGTATTATTATATACATGGTGTCTGATTAAAAATATTGAAACGTTTTTATTGATTTAATAGGGAATCTTAATCAATAGGGAGCCGATGACGATGGATTTGAAATGGATACAAACATTTGTGCACGCTGCTGCGCATGAGAATTTCCGTCGCACTTCGGAGGAATTGTTCATCTCGCAGCCAACGGTAACGATCCAGATCAAGCAGTTGGAGCAATATTTGGGCTCGCCTTTATTTAAACGAGTAGGACGCAGAGTAGAATTGACCGAGGAAGGACGGCGATTTCTTCCGCATGCGAAACATCTGTTGTCCGTCCACGAGGAAGGTCTGCAGGAGCTGCATCGCTTCAAGCAGGGCTATACCCGCAGATTGAATCTGGCGGTATCGCCCCTTGTAGCGGCATATCTCATCCCACATGTCTTGAATCGCTATGTGCATGCTAATCCTGATGTAGAGGTTCAAGTTCAGGTACTGGAATCGAAGCAAATTGCCGATGCGGTGCTGCAGGATCAGGTGGATCTTGGATTATCCCGAATGTGGGCAAGTGATGCGCGGCTTACCTGTGATATATTGGGGGAGGACGAGGTGGTGCTTGTTGCGCCGCATGATGGGCATGATGCAGAGACGGCTTCTCCGCTCCAGCTCGGAGATTTGCTGGCGAATCATATGCTGCTCACTTATAATCATCCTGAATATTGGGAGCCGCTTATGCAGGAGATGCAGATGAGATATCGATACATGCGAACAATGCTTGTTACCCAAGTGCATGTAACGAAGCGGTTCATTGAGGAAGGGCTTGGTATTTCGTTCTTGCCTGAGATTACGATTCGTCGTGAACGTATGGAAGGTAGATTGCTGCAGGTGGATTGCTCGGAACTGATGCTGCCTACCGCAAGAACGTATGCGGTTATGAAGCATAATGTTACAGAAGGACAGCGTTTTCTGGAATTTTTCCGTGGATTCATGTAAATAGGAGATGAGGCTGCTAGTGGTTGCCGTTGAACCGGGACGGTATTAACGGTATGCTAGTGCCAACAATGTTGAAGGTGGAAGCAGGAGGGTAATGGGTGTGACAAATATATTAATTGTCGACGATGATAAAGAAATCGCTGGCTTAATCGATATTTACTTGAAAAATGAAGGATATTGCACGCATAAGGCATACGATGGTGTGGAAGCATTGGACATCCTTCAGCATGAACCTATCGAACTGGTCATTCTCGATGTGATGATGCCGAGGCTGGATGGGCTTGCGGTATGCCGCAAAATTCGGGAGAACCAAGCGACGCCAGTTATGATGCTGAGCGCTAAGTCGGAAGATATGGATAAGATCATGGGTCTTATGACAGGTGCGGATGATTATATGACGAAGCCGTTCAATCCATTGGAGCTGGTAGCACGCGTGAAATCGCTGCTCCGCCGTGCTTACTTATTGAACTCGCAGCTTCAGTCTCAAGCACAGCCGGTGGATGTCATTCGCGTTCAGACGATGGACATTAACAAGTCGACCCATTCGGTGAAGGTGGATGGACAAGCGGTACATTTAACGAGTGTGGAATTCGATATTCTCTACTTAATGGCGAGCAACCCAGGAAGAGTATTCAGTGCGGAAGAGCTGTATGAACGAGTATGGAAAGAGAATTTCAATGGATCGCACAATACGGTGGCGGTTCATATCAGCAAGCTGCGGGACAAGCTGGAATCGAGCGGTGGAAAACTCATTCAGACCGTATGGGGAGTAGGGTATAAGATTGAAGACACCATGGTATAGTAGCCTTCGATGGAAGATGCTGTTCACCTTCGTGCTGAGCATTATATTGGCATTGATAACAGCCTACCTCATGCTCGGTCTAGCCATGTTTATGTACAGTTACTTGCAAATTGATCTTCTTAATGTCTTGTTTCGGGCATTGGAGCGAGTATTCGGAATCGTTGCGCCGCTCATTGTCGTTGGGTTGGCATTGTTCGTCGGTATCTATTTTTTACTGAATCGCAAATTAATCAAAAGTATGGAGCAAATTACAGCAACGGTTCAGCGTATGGCGGATGGCAATCTGGATGCCCGCTGCACCGTCTCCACGGATGATGAAATTGGCAGGCTTGCGGATAACATTAATCGTATGGCCGAACAGATTAAGCTGTCGCTGGAAGAGGAGCGCCTTGCCGAACGTACCAAAAATGAACTGGTTACAAGCGTATCGCATGATCTTCGCACACCGCTTACCTCAATCATGGGCTATTTAGGGTTGGTTGAGCAGGATCGATATAGGGACGAAGTAGAGCTGCGCCATTATACGAATATTGCTTATGAGAAGGCCCAGCGCCTGAATGTCATGATTAATGATTTGTTCGAATATACCCGCATGAATGGCGGGATGACGCTGCATACGAAGCCGCTCAATATTGTGGAAATGGCAGGTCAGCTGTGTGTACACTATCGTTATCCGATGGAGCAGGAGGGACTGACCATCTCGATGCACAGTGATGAGGATCAGTACTGGATCGAGGCGGATCCAGATAAGCTGGTGCGTGTATTCGACAACCTGCTTACCAATGCGATGCGCTATGCGCCGCGTGGATCTGCAGTGGGAATATTCCTTCGCAAGCGGGGGACTCGAATTATGATCTCTGTTCACAATAGCGGTGAGCCTATACCAGCTCATGATCTGCCGCATATTTTTGATCGCTTTTACCGCGTGGAGAAATCAAGATCGGAGCATTCGGGTGGTTCTGGGCTAGGTCTTGCGATATCCAAGACGATTGTAGAGCTGCATGGGGGAACAATTGAAGCGATAAGCAATCAGGAAGGCACCTATTTTGTCGTTGAGATTCCAAGCTCCGTTCCCCCATTATATGAATAAGAACCGAAGGCAGGACAGCCTTCGGTTCTTGTTCTACTTATGCTTCGTTATGGCAGTTGTCGTTATGGCTGGAGTACTTCGACATATGGGAGTCGCCCGATCCGTGACGTGGTACGTCTCTGTTCGCATTGCCCATACGAGATTCACTCATTCGGGATTCACTCATACGAGATTCATTCATATGGGGGTCACTCATATGGGATTGTTCCATATGGTGTTGTTGCATGTCGTAAGCTGATGCTGTGCCGGATTCTGTCTCTCCTGCACCTGCGAGTCCCTCATATACGGTATTGCCAAGCAAGAGGCTTCCTCCCAAGATGAGAACAGCGGCTAAGATGTTGCGTTTCATAAGGTATACCTCCTCGATATGTTACATATTTCACAATCATATGTCTATTATACCTGTTCGAGCCGACTAATCCCCCCTACTAAGGTCTAGAATTAATAAGATTTATACATATGGTAAATTCCACATAACCTTTTATACCGTCTTCTTCATATTTTCTTCATCTTTCATTCATTTTTCTTCATTTCTGCTTAGCACTTTATTAAGTCCATTCGGTTATCCTGATATCTATCACGGGAAGACATGCGAATGCATGATAACAGGATAAGGGTGGATAATCGTGAGATTGAATAGGAAAAGATGGCTGTTCGCAGGCTGCATCGCCGCTGCTGGTATTTGGTTCATACTGCAACCTTACTCAGGACAAATCAAACAAAAGATATATAAAGTAGTGTCTGATAGCGTGCACACTGTAACTGGGCAGAATGTATTTGCTTCAGGAAGCCTGGATGCTCAGGCAGCGATCGTCATCAATCAAGATACAGGTGAAGTTCTATACGGGATGAATGCTGATGATCGGCTCGCACCGGCCAGCACGACCAAAGTGATGACCGCGCTCCTCGCCATCGAGATGGCAGACATGAATGAACAGGTGACCGTAGGGCAGGAGGTGCTGCTTGCCAATCCGGGGGAGAGCTCGGCAGGGCTGCGCTTCGGGCAGCAATTGTCGTGGAAAGACTTGCTGGAAGCGATGATGCTGCCGTCCGGGAACGATGCGGCGAGAACGGTTGCCGTTCAATTGGGACGTCAGGTACGCGCCGATGCATCCTTAGATGCGGAAGAAGCGATCCGCGTGTTCGTTCAATGCATGAATGATCGGGCAGAGGAGCTCGGCCTTCGCAACACACATTTTATGAATCCACATGGATTGCACGATGCGAACCATTATAGTTCAGCACATGACTTGGCTGTTATTGCGAAGGAAGCGATGAAGAGCAAACTCTTCCGTGCCATTGTAGGCCAATCCACTGCAGATGTGAAGCTCGTGTCCGAGAACATGGAGAAGATCATGAAGTCGTATACGAATCGGAACCGACTGCTGCAGCAGGAGAGCGAATATTATTATGAAGGATCAACAGGCATTAAGACAGGATTCACCGATCAAGCCGGATACTGTCTAGTCTCCGCTGCAGAGCGCAATGATCACCGAATGATTACAGTTGTACTGCATTCCGGTTCGAATAGCGTCTGGACAGATGCGAGGGAACTGCTCGATTATGGATTTGGACAATATGCTGGATGAATATGGGAATCACGTGAATAGGAGTGGAATCGAAGATGACAATGGTAGAAGTGAGGAACTTAAGTAAGACTTATGAAGGAAAGGTAGCCTATCAGGCATTGTCCAATATTAATCTAGGTATTGAGCAGGGGGAATTCGTAGGCATCATGGGGCCTTCCGGAAGTGGGAAAACTACTTTGATGAATATGATTGCAACCATTGACGCGCCTTCGTCTGGCCAAGTGTTGATTCATGGCAATAATCCCTTCCAATTATCACAGGAGAAGCTGGCTCTATTCCGCCGGCGTGAGCTCGGATTTGTTTTCCAATCCTTTAATCTATTAAATACGTTGACCGTTAAGGAAAATATCGTACTTCCCTTAACACTGGACGGGGTAGAAGTGGAGAAATTGCACCGCAAGGCGAATGCGCTGGCAGAGAGGCTTGGCATTACTGCATTGCTGAACAAGCGAATTTACGAGATTTCTGGAGGGCAAGCACAGCGCGCAGCTATCGCACGCGCCATTATTCATCAGCCGAAGCTGCTGCTGGCGGATGAGCCGACTGGAAACCTGGATTCGAAGTCATCGCGAGCTGTGATGGATACGATGTATCAGTTGAACAAGGAGGAGGGGACGACGATGCTCCTTGTTACCCATGATGCGATGGCGGCAAGCTATTGTGATCGCGTTGTCTTCATTAAGGATGGTCAGCTGCATCATGAAATTACTCGCAGAGGCAGTCAGTCCATGTTTATGCGCAGCATAATGGACGTGCTGTCCGTGATGGGAGGCAATCCGAATGACGTTCTCACAACTAGCTATTCATAATATCACTCGCAACAAGCGCATGTACGCCGCTCATTTCTGGAGCAGTACCTTCTCGGTACTGATGTTCTTCACCTATTCTTTGCTCTTGTTCCATCCCGATTTGAATGGAAAGATCCAATCTTCCAGTGAGACACTTAGCGAACTCGGGATGATGGGACTGCGGGTGTCGCAGGTGCTGCTGATCGTGTTTTCTTTTTCTTCATCTTATATTCGGTAGGTTCGTTTTTGAAGACACGGAACAAGGAATTCGGCATTCTCATCATACATGGAATGTCTCCTAAGCAATTTCGCAAGCTGGTGTTCATGGAAAATATGCTGATTGGCTGCGCCTCCATTGTGGCAGGCGTATTGCTGGGTGTCATTTTCTCAAAATTGATCCTCTCCGGGATATCTGAACTTCTGGCGATTGATAAAGGCTTAACGTTTTATGTACCAGTGAAGGCGATAGGCACAACGTTTATCGCATTCTTGATCCTCTTCCTGCTGATATCGATCGTGACTACTCGGATGGTAAGGGTGCATCAACTCATTAATCTGCTCAAGGGATCGGACAAGCCGAAGCCTGAACCTAAGGCGTCGATAGGACTGTCGGTGCTGGCCGTCTTGCTCGTCGGAGCGGGCTATGCGACGGTGTTTTCCTTTGCTACAGGCATCACGTTTTCGTTCCTTGTACTTCTGTTAGGGGTGGTGCTGACTGTAGTCGGGACGTATTTTCTGTTCACGCAATTCGCGGTATTTGCACTGCGAATGTTGAAGCGGAGTGAGAGGCTGTATTTCAAGAAGACGAATCTCTTGACGCTCTCTGAACTGGGATATCGGTTGAAGGATAATTCACGCTTGTTCTTTATCGTTGCTGTAATCTCGGCGGTTGCATTTACTGCGATTGGTACGTGTACGGCAATCGGCAATCAAGGGTTAGCGGAGATGACGAACCCGTATGCATTTACGTATTATTCGTATCAAGGAAATAAACAGGAACAGGCCCATGTGAGTCTGATTAAACAAAAACTGGAACAATCGCAATTGCCTTATCGAGTTGGCGCAGCTACCTTGAAATTTGCAGGTAATGATGTCACGGTCATGAAGTTGTCCGATTATAACAAGCTGGCAACAGCCCTTGGATATGAGCAAGAAGCGATTACTGCTGATAATGAAGCATTCCTTGTGCCGACTTCAGTCATGGGGGAGCGAGTATATAGTAAAGAAGGATTTGAAGAAGTTGTTCAACTTCTCGAAGACACGAATCGATTTGCTTTTCAAATTATGAAAGCTGTACCCCATCAAGTGCTGCCGCAGGATTATGGGATCTTTCGGCTTGTTGTGGTAACGGATGATGCTTATGAGCAGATACCTGATCGGGATGAGTCAGGCCAGCAATCCTATACGGTCTATGGATTTGTGGTGGATCAGTGGGGTAAGCTCGGGGATGCGACGGAGCAGATAACGAAGCAGTTGCTTGCGAACCAAGCAGGAGAGCAGGGCGAATCCATGAAGAATCAGTTTAGGGCACTGTACCCGCAGTGGGTAGCGGCCAAACAGGCAAATGGATTACTGCTGCTCGTGAGCGTACTCATTGGTGTGGTGTTCTTCACCTTTGCTGCAAGCTTCTTATACTTCCGATTATATACGGATCGCAGTCGGGATCAGCAGCAGACCGAGATGCTGTCCAAGATGGGGTTGACTCGCAAGGAACTGAATCGCGTCGTGACACGACAGCTGCTGGTTATGTTCTTTTTGCCGCTTCTCATCGCAATTTTGCATAGTGGGGTTGCGTTTGCAGCGCTGCAGCAGTTGGTTCATTTCTCTGTTGGGGAAAGTACAATTAAAGTGCTCGTTAGCTTCACAGTAGTTCAAATCATTTACTTCTTCGTCATTCGATGGCGCTACGTGCGGCAATTGCGCAGTGCGATGGTGTAAGACTGTACATTCGAAATAATCGGATCTTCCTTATTGCGCCTTATTGCAAATTATTGCACAAAACCCCCTTGCGCTGGCCGCTTATTGCGATCAGATGCAAGGGGGTTTTTGATCATAGGTATAGGGGTTGCAAAGAAAGGAAGAGCCCTGTAAGTCGGTGCTGCTCCCCAGCAGTCTTTGCTTACAGTATATCTTACTTCACGCGAGAATTATTCTTCACGAATTCAATAATCTCATCAACATAACCGAATGCAAGAGCAGTAACCGTGTCAGCTGCGCCATAATAAATCGCGATACGTCCTGTTGCTGCGTCCACAAGCGATGCGCAAGGGAATGCAACGTTAGGCACGTCGCCTACGCACTCGTACAATGTGGAAGGCTGCAGCAAGTATGGTTCGCTGCGGTATTTTACTTTCCAAGGCTCATCCAGGTCGAGGATCGCTGCGCCGAATGCATATACGAATCCGTTACAGGAGTTCAGGACGCCATGATAGATCATGAGCCAGCCTTCGCTTGTTTCGATTGGAATTGGACCTGCGCCAACTTTCTTGCTCTGCCAGCCGCCCATTGGAGCCATTACGTGACGGTGACGACCCCAGAATTCCATATCAGGGCTCTCACTGTAGAAGATGTCGCCGAATGGTGTATGGCCTGTATCGGACGGACGGCTCACCATTGCATAGTTGCCGTTAATTTTGCGCGGGAACATAACTCCGTTGCGGTTGTAAGGCAAGAATGCATTTTCGAGCTGATGGAATGTCTTGAAGTCATATGTGTATGCCACGCCGATTGTTGGGCCGTGGTAGATGTTGCACCAAGTTACATAGTAGCGGTCTTCGATCCAGCATACGCGTGGGTCGTAGCCTTCGATGAAATTGCCGATTTCCGGATCGTCACATTCAAATGTAAGCGGCTCGTGGTTGATGTCCCAGTTAATGCCGTCTTTACTGAAGCCAGCATGCAAACGCATGTAGCGATTGCGATCGTCGCAGCGGAATACGCCGGCGAATCCGCCTTCGAACGGAACAACAGCACTATTGAAGATACTGTTCGAGTTAGGCAGCAAATCACGTGGAATTACTGGGTTCTGGCTGTAGCGCCACAATACGTCGCGATGTCCTTCAGGACGTTCTTCCCAAGGCATGTTCGGAATATCTGGACCGATGATCTTAATTTGGCTCATGATGCAAACCTCGCTTTGCGTAGTAAGTATGAAACCTGTGCTGATCAAGTGCAGGTGACAGATGTTGAGACCAAAAGAATAGGTGAGAGCCTTGTTCTTTATTGATGTCGTGTGCAATGTCAACTGAACTTGTAACACAGCATGTGTCAATTGTCTATCGAAACGCAATGACAGCGTTTCCGAATAACTAAAGAGTAAAACACTAAGGTTACAATGTCAAGTAAATATTGTGCATTTACTGTGCAAATAATGTGCAAAAGCGTGTTACATATCGAATGTGGATGTGCAAATGTAAACTAAATCAGACTGTGTACTGAATCGCGCCATTCTACCTCCACGCCGATGCGAATAAGTTCCTTCGGACGATGCGGGTGGTCAATGCGCCATACGATCTGTTCTCCGGCGCGCATGCCGAGCTCTTCCTTCGGAACATGTACAGTCGTGATGGCGGGATGAACAAGCACCGATTCGGCAATGTTGTCGAATCCGGTAATGGAGATATCCTCAGGTACGCGCATGTCGCTTGCCTTCACAATTTGCATGAAGTCGACAGCAATATTGTCATTCACACATACGAAGGCCGTTGGCTTATCCTCCATCCGGGAATAGGCTGCGGACAGTTCCTCTTCATTGAAATAATGACGCTTCATGGAGTTAATGATGCACCAAGATTCATTGACGCTCAGCCTTGCCTCAGACAGCGCACGATTGAAGCCTTCCCACCGTTCGCGGTAGCTGAGGCAGGAGCCGATATCGCCTACAAAGCCGATCTTCTTATGTCCACGTGCAATCAATTGTTGCGTTAGGGCATATACGCTATGGGCATTGTCTACGAGCATAATATCGCTGCCCAGCATGCCGAAGTTGAAGTCCGCATACGTATCGATGAACATCGAGGCAATGCCTAAACGTTCGATTAGCTCATAGTACTCCCTCAAGAAGGGGCCGATCATAATAACGCCAGCAGGCCGCTGCTGCACGAATAGAGAAGGCAGCTTCTGCTCACGCTCTTCTTCCATGTCAATAATCGTCATCGCCAGGGAGTAGCCAGCTTCCTTCAAGGTTGTATTCAATCCTTTGATGAAGCTAGACCAATAGTGGTTGCCCATATAATCCGAATGAGTAAGCAGGGACACGATACGATTGGTCGAGCTGATTCCTTCCGCAGCTTCGAATTGATGGAATTTGGTATAGCCCAGCTCGACGGCTTTCTTCATGATGCGGCGTTTCGTGTCATCGCGCATGTCAGGATCGTTGTTCAACGCCTTCGATACGGTATTGCGTGATAAGTTCAGCGCGTCGGCAATATGTTGTTGAGTTACTTTGGATTGTGACATCTATAAATCGCTCCGATTACGAATGGATTGTGTCTAAATTAACATTGTTACAAGTATATAGGAGGTTTACATTTATGACAAATGTAAAGTTGCGGTCGTGAAGATGATTGGATAGCGGCATAGACTGGAACCAAATCTACAGGATGTGAGTATATATTCATATATAATTGGGTCGTTGGAACGAATTTTGAAATAGGGAGTTGGCATTACAAGCGATCGTTTTTACAATGAGACAGAGAAGTGTGATTTCAGAAAATAACTCTCTTTTTCATGGATTTTTTTGAAAAAAGATTTTTGTAATCATTCCTTTACCTGTGACCGATAACAAATTATATAAATTTTTACATAAAGGAGTTACAGGGAAATGCATATTTCGGTGAAAAGCGAACAACAGGTGCAGCTGTATCGATCCATTTGGACAACAGTCTGGAAGGAGATGGGCTTTGAACTGGAATCCGCTGCACATCCGTTGGATCAGGTTATCGTGTTCAACGAGGCAGGGGTTGCTGTAGGAACATTCGAACTGAAGCTGTACAGGGAGAGTGCGCGTATGTTGAACGAGGTCGCGCCGTTCGCGGAACAGCCGGAGGTGATGAACGCCCCAGAGCAGGTGGCTGAAGTGGACAAGGTAGCTTTGCTGAAGGAACATCGCGGTCATAATATCGATCGGCTGCTATCTTCAATCGTTCATTACTCGCGTAAGCATGGGATCTTGCAGTGCGCTTGTCTGCTGGAACCGGTATTCGCACGTGCGCTGCGTGTGTCATTCCATGTACCGATGCGCAAGGTTGGGAAGAAGAAGTTCTATAAGGGAGACGATGTCATTCCTACCCTTATTCATGTCGGTGCAATCTGGCAGAATCCAGCCAAGTTCGACTGGTTAATTCCAGAACAGGAACAAGTGGAATTTCACTCAATTCCTATCACCTGTTAGCCGATATAATAAGGTGTTGAAGTTAACGGAAATGCAGAAAAGTAATGGTTAACGAACTGACTAGACAAGCTGTTAACGACGATCACTCGATACATAGAAAGTTGGTAGATGACGTGAATGAACTAACGATTCTTGACAGGCGCAATCGCCTGTTTGTCAAGATCATATGGACAATGCTTGCGATTGGAATCATCGGGGATTTGGCTGCAGGTATTGTCGGCACCATGCTGTACGTGCTGATTGGTTTTGGAGCGGTGGCTTGTGGATTAGCAACGTTCTTAACCTACAAGCGCATTGGCGTAAAGTATGTGATGTACTTAATTCCGGTATTTCTGTGCTCGCTTGTCCTGCTGCTGATGAAGTCGGATCCGAATCCGATCTTCAGCACGTATTTGTTATTCTATGTCGTAATCAGCTTGATGACTTTATATCAGAATTATCGTCCTATCGTCTTTACCGGCGTTGTCAGTATGATAATGACGGTATACGTATTCTATGATCCATTCCTGAATGAGAAGCTGTTCACGCGAGAGCCGCTCCTCTATTTGCTTATGTATCTGCTCTTCGTGACGATTGCACTCAGTGCTTCGGCGGTGTTCAGTCAGAACTTGCAGCGGCAAGTGGCGGAACGAGGAACGGAAGCGCTGAAATCGAAGGAGCAAGCAATAGAACTGCTTAGACAAATTCAATCTTCGGTTACGATGCTTAATGAATTCAGTCATGAGCAGAAGCTGCGTGCAGAATCGACAGGAACGATCTCGCGTGAAGTTACAGAGACATTCGCGCAAATATCGGCAGGCTTCGAACAACAAACGATTAGCCTGCAGCATATCGGAAGCTCTGTGGAATCCGTGGAGCGTTCCGTTAGTCACGTTGCGAACGGGACGAATCAATTGGAGCAGGTTGCATCAACTACACTGCAATTGGCCGAGCAGGGCAGTGGCCAGATTGGCACCCTTGTCGGTGAGATTGACCGTGTGAAGCGTACAGTGGAACAGACTGTGCAAGTGATGGACGCACTGAATGCGCAGACGGAGCAGGTCGGCGATATTGTCAGTACCATTAGTGATATTTCCGCACAGACGAACTTGCTGTCCTTGAATGCGGCGATTGAAGCTGCACGAGCAGGCGAGCATGGCAAGGGCTTCGCAGTAGTGTCGGGAGAGGTTCGCAAGCTGGCTGACCATGCGAAGAAAGCGACTGAGGATATTGCAACCATATTGGAAACGATACGAACTCAGATAAGTGCCGCAGCAGAGCAGGTACAGCGTGGACAATCTGCCGTCGTATCCAGTGTAGAGACTACTGGGCAAGTGGAGCAGATTATGCGTACGATCACGGATAACACCGACCAGGTGAACCGTCAGTCGGAAGCGATGCATGAAGCCGTTCGCGACCTTCAGACACAGTACTCCAATATGGCACAAGGTGTTGTGACGATTACGAACAGCACGGAGGAGCATATGGCCTCTGTGGAAGAGGTGCTAGCGAATATGGAGCAGCAGCATATGGATATTCAGGCGCTTGTTGATGGATACAGCCGATTAGACAAGCATGTCAGTGATTTGAAGTGTCTGTCCACAGAAGAATAAATAGATGAAAAAAGGGTCTATCAGAGAGTGCAATCTGATAGGCCCTTTCTGTATGATTAAGGGAAAGCATGTAAGTATAATCTTCCACACAGGTTGATGGAGGTCAGGTATGGAGAGGGGAGTGCAAGTATGCGGATGAAGCAGCGGGGAGAGGCGAGCAGGGCTAGAAACATGCTGATCAAAATGTATACGCTTACATCACTTGGGTTAGCTGTTATGCAGCAGCCGATTCTTGTGTACAAGAAAGTCGGGATGATGGCAGGAACTGCATGCTTATTGCTGCTGATTGGATGCAGTGGGCAGGTAGGGCAGTCGAAGGTGGCGGAACAGCGTTCTTTGCTGCCTAAGGTTACGGTTGTATTGAATAGTCTCGGCATAGGGTTCCCAGAGTCGTTGACGGAGAATGATAATCCGTATGTAACCGACATCGAGGCGAAGACGGGTCTTCAAGTAGAAGTGATCATTCCCCCATCACATCGGTATGAGGATCGCGTCGGTGTCATGATGATGTCGAACCATACACCAGACTTGATCAGCATCACGGATGCGAATTGGGTCTCCTTCTACGCACGGAAGCAGATGCTGACACCGCTTGACCACCTGCTTGCCCGATACGCGCCGAAGCTGAAGGAACGGATTCCTCCTGAAGTGTGGGAGCAGGTGTCCTTTAACGGCCAGATATATGCGATTCCGAGCCTGCATGAGGGCAGGGGGCAGGAGATGATATATATTCGCGAGGATTGGCTGGAACAGCTCGGACTTGAACCTCCGACTACTCTTGCGGAGATGGTGAATGTGATGCGTGCCTTTACTTCGCTCCGTTCGGACGACAATGGGTCGCACGATATTTATGGTACCAGCTTCATTGAAGAGTTGGGCCGCACCTCACCGTGGTTCGGTGCATATGGAGTGCAGCTCGATCAATGGATGGAACGGGATGGCCAGCTCGTATATTCCAATGTGCAGCCAGAGATGAAGGAGGCCCTTGCCTTCATGCGAACGATGGTTCAGGAGGGGCTCGTAGATCCATTGTTCCCGATTCAAACACAGCGTGGATTGGAGAGGCAGGTTGTGAACGGGAAGCTGGGGCTGTTCACGGGAACATGGTACGATACCCGCGGTGTGCTGGAGAGGAGCAAGGCGCGGGAACCGCGTGCAGAATGGATCCCCCTTCCTTTCCCGAAGGGCCCTGGAGGAAGTGGAACCTTTGCGCTGCCTCAAGTACGAAGCTATCAAGTAATTCCTGCTACCAGCTCTCACGCGGTGGAGGTGTTGAAGCTGCTTAACTATATCGGCGAGGAGGGAAGGGATACCCTCAAGCTTGGATTCGAAGGAGACGTGTGGGCTTGGAAGGAGGGGAAGAGGGTGACCAATATGGAGCGCCATAATCAGGATCATTATCGCGGACTCTATGCTAATTTGGCGGATATGCCTGATGAGGATTACACCCGATCTCGGCTGGATTCGTTAGGCATTCAATACCAGTTATACGATAATCTTCGATTTACATCCATGCATGCACGTCCAAGTGCTTTTCGTTCGCTGCCGACACCAGCGATGACAAGATATGCACCGTTACTGCAGAAGAAGAATGATATGCTCATCGACATTATTCTTGGCAATCGACCACTTGAGGATTTCGACAGATACGTGTCGGAATGGATGAATGAAGGCGGGCGCGATATGACGAAGGAGGCCAATGACTGGTATCACTTTAGTCGCAACCAAATTGGAAGTGAGCCGCCGCCCATTCAGTCTGAACGCAGTTCTAAGCACGGAGGGTGAGTGCTAATATGCTGAAAATGATACGTGACCAAATTCGCCAACGGATTCAGTGGCGATTAACTATCTATTTTGTACTTATTCTGATCCCTCTGCTGTTGACCGGCTGGTTCTCCAACAAGCGCTCTCAGGAGCTGCTTTTGTCAGAGACGACCGCTCGTACCGAAAGTGCAATGCATGCCCTCATGGACAATATTGAGCTCGTGCTTCAGAACGTGGAAGAGCTGTCCGCGGTGCTGTCAACCGATACGGAGATGAACGATGCGCTTGCACATGCGAAGCGGAAGCTGGGGCCGAAGGATGTCATGGCATTCGCCGATCTGAAGCATAAGCTGGCCAACTTCCTGTCGATTCACCCGATGTTCTCGCAAATTGCTGTATATCACGATCATTCCAACTCTGTGATTTCTACGCTCCATGGCGTGCTTCCGGTTGATCGTGCGGATGAACGCATTTGGCTTCGACAGCTGCTTAATGGACTGGGGACAGGCATTGTATTCATTCAGCCGGATGAACGAATAGGGGCAGGGAAGCCATTCGGTCAAGCGTTTGGAGCGGATAGTCTGGCAGTCGTTCGGGCAATGGATATTTACAACCCGAATCGAGAACGTCATGCGCTTATTATTAGCCTGAACATGGGTCGCTTGCAGCAATATATCCGTTCTGTTACGCCATCGCCACAGGCCGAGCTGCATCTATATACGGCAGATGGGAAATGGGTCACAGGCACGGCTAAGCAGCCTGAATCGTACAAGGATTACTTGACACGTGCAGAAGCGAATGATCAGGTGCTCATTCAAGCCGCCTCGCCTTATTACGGCTGGACACTGACACTGGCTCAGCCGAAGAGGGAGCTGTTCGCCCAGTCCTATCAGCTGGAGTATTACGCGGTGTTTATGATTGCGCTGAGCATTGTCATTGCCCTCGTTATGGCTTATAGCATCTATACGAGCATTGCTGCTCCTATGCGGAAGTTAGCTCGGGGCATGAGGGCGATGACGAGCGGCAACTTAGATGTGAGGCTGAATTCGACGCGGCAGGACGAATTCGGTATCGTGACCCACCTATTTAATCACATGGCATCGCAGCAGCAGCATCTCATTCACGATCATTACGAACAGAGCTTGCGGCTTGCCAATACAGAGCTGAAGCTGCTCCAATCCCAGATCCATCCCCACTTCTTATACAACACCCTAGATTCGATCTATTGGATGGCCCAGCACGCTGAAGCCGAGGATATTTCCGAGATGGTACTTCACTTATCCCGATTCTTCAGGCTAAGTCTGAGTAAGGGCAAGGATGTAATTACCGTGAAGGACTGTCTGGAGCATTTGCACGCTTATATACGAATCCAGCAAATCCGATTCTTAGACCTATTCCATATGGAGTACGATATTGAACCGCGCGCAGAGGAACTTCCGCTCGTGAAGCTGCTGGTGCAGCCCATTGTCGAGAATGCCATCATACATGGCTTGGAGAAGTCCTCGCAGCAAGCAGAGATGTTACTGCGCATTGTAGCTCGAGTAGAGGAGGACACAGAAGGGAGAAGACTTACAATTAGGGTCATCGATTCTGGAACGGGTATGACGGAGGACATGCGCGCCCAATTGCAAGCGGAACTGTCTGCTGTATTGCGGCAGCCGACAGAGCATGGTGTGGTGGCGAGCGACCGCACAGGTGCTGGTTATGGACTTCGAAATGTCGCGGCACGAATCCGCTTGAATTACGGTCAGAACGCGAACATTCATATTGATAGTGTATGGGGTGGGGGGACAACGGTAACGCTCGTGCTTCCCTTGTCCGAGCCATACGTGGGGAGACAAATTGAAGATCGGTCGAGGACGGCAGGTTAATGCTTATGCTTAATGCTTAATGCTTAATGCTTAATGCTTAATGCTTAATGCTTAATGCTTAATGCTTAATGCTTAATGCTTAATGATGCTAGACAGCCTTCAGCTACCCCTATTTTCACCAGTTGATAAAGCAAAGAATGCCTTCATTTCAATCGTCACCGAGGAGGAGATAAGATGAACTTATTGATTGTGGAGGATGAGCTGCGGCTCCGTCAAAGCTTAACTGAGCTTATGCCTTGGGAGAGGGCAGGGATTACGGAAGTAACGGCAGCCGCTACCCTAGAAGAAGGGAAGCGGTGGCTGCAGTTGAAGCGTCCGGACATTCTACTTGTAGACATTCAGCTGCCGGACGGAGATGGCTTATCCCTCGTGAGGCAAGCGACGGAGTGGAATGTTGAGGTGAAGGCGGTGGTGCTCAGCGGTCATGATCACTTCCCTTATGCTCAAGAGGCGTTATCCATGGGGGTGAAGCAGTATCTATTGAAGCCGGCGGGACAGGATGCCATCCTGCAAGCAGTTGCAGCTGCAGTCTCGGAGCGGCGCCAAGACATTCAGCGGAGGCACGATGCCGATATGCTGCGTCAGCAGTGGCACAACTACTTGCCGATACTGCGTCAGCGCATCTTGCGTCAAGGGCTGGATGGCAGCTTGTCGACGGCCTCGTTGCTAAGGAGAATGGCAGAACTCGGTATCGACTTGCAGGAAGACGAGCGCTACGCAGTGATGGTAATCGATCCTGATCCTTACCCGCAGGAGAGGGTGCAAGCATTTGGAGGCGATCGGGGTCTAATGCACTTCGCGGTCGGCCAAGTCGTGGAGGAAACGATGACAGGAATGGAATACGGCTCTATGCTAATATGCCGCGAAGCAGACGGTCCACTCGCCATCCTATTTCGCTATCCGTCAGCTGCGTTCTCTAGGGGCATGGCAGATGACGATGGAAGTGCAGAAGCTTCTCAAGCAGGAGACAGTCATAGCGAGAGATCGGATGGAGAACTGATGATTGGCATTCATGCACTGGCAGGCAAGATGTTGGAATATATCAAGACTTCATTGAAGCTTACAGCGAGTGCGGGCATCTGCTCGGCGTGCGGGCGGCTGACTGACGTGCCGCGGCTGTATAAGGAAGCGGACTTCGCGCTTCGTCAGCGGCTCGTTCATGGTGGCGATATTGTTATTCCGTACCGCAATCACGGACTGAGAGCGGCTGAAGATGCTTCGGCCGCAACGATACATACTGAGCAGTGGGAACGCGAGCTGGATATTGCCTGGAACACTGCCGAAGAGCAGCAGGCAGCGGAACTGGCCGAAGCTTGGATTCGCGCAGTATGTGCGATACCAGAGGCAGAGGCATTTAAGGAGCAGATGATGTTCCTGCAATCGTGGATTATTATGTGGCTGCGCAGGCAGGGGTGGTCGATGGCGGAGGTCATGGGAGAGGATGCAAGATGGTTCCGTCACACCGCCGAACTGCGAACGAAGCAGGAGTGGAGTGAATGGATGCGAAGTGTCATGCGGCGCATTGGTGCGGAAGCAGGCATGGTTCGTCGTCGCGGCGGCAATCGCTTGGTATCGGAAGTGAAGGAGTTAATCGAGAGTGAACTTCATACAGAGCTAACCCTGCAGGAGGTGGCGGATCGGCTGTTTATTAATGCCTCGTACTTGAGCAGGCTGTTCAAGCAGGAGATGGATCAGCCCTTCTCGTCTTATCTCCTTATGCGGCGCATGGAGCGAGCCAAGGAGGCACTCTTTCAAGGGGAGCGGGTATATGAGGCAGCGCAGGCGGCGGGATTCCGCGATGTCAGCTACTTCACGAAGGTATTTCGCAAATATTGGGGGGTTACGCCGAGTGACTGGAAGCGGGGATAACGGACTGCATAAGCTCAGTTAAACTTGTTCCTCACGTTGGAAATCATTTTACCAGAAGATGTCATGGCTCTCCCGTGTTCGATTGCGGCCAGATACCGTAGGCTAGTAGCAGATGCAGCAAACAATGAATGCCAAGTGCTCATGCCACGGAAAGGATGGGAGCTATGGATAAGCTAGAATTGGACAATGCTCCACGTTTGTCTTCACGATCATACGGGCGAAAGCTGTGGAGCGACATTCGGAAAGACTGGGACTTATACATTGCACTTTTGCCAGGGATCGCCTTTCTTCTCCTGTTCAAGTATACGCCAATGTATGGAGTCGTGATTGCGTTTCAAGATTTCAACATTTTCAGCGGAATAGAGGACAGTCCTTGGGTAGGATTCTCGCACTTCGAACGACTATTTCAATCGCCGAAATTCGTTCAAGTGTTTTGGAATACGATTATCATTTCGGTTCTGAAAATTGTACTTCTCTTCCCACTGCCAATTCTGCTGGCGATTCTGTTGAATGAGCTTACGAAAATGTGGTTCAAGCGCCCGGTACAAACCATTATCTACATGCCTCACTTCCTGTCTTGGGTTATCGTCAGCGGGCTCTTCATGGATCTGCTCTCCATCAATGGAGGGCTTGTGAATCAGATCATTGAATGGCTGGGTGGGGAACCGATCAAGTTCTTCCTCGACAACAGTGTCTTCCGCTGGCTGCTCGTCGGCACGGCGGGCTGGAAGGAAGCAGGCTGGGGGACCATCGTATACTTGGCCGCCTTAAGCTCTATCGATCCGCAGCTGTATGAAGCAGCCAAGATTGATGGGGCAAATAAGTTCAGACAGATTCTGCACATTACATTACCGGGGCTTGTTCCCGTCATTCTCCTTATGTTCATCCTGCGGCTCGGTAATATGCTGGAGGCTGGGACGGAGCAAATTCTCGTCATGTACAATCCCGTCGTCTACAATGTATCGGATGTTATCGGTACGTATGTATATCGCACCGGTCTAGGCGAGCAGAATTACAGCTTCTCGGCTGCTGTGGGGCTGTTCGAATCTATCGTAGGCTTCGTTCTCATTATTGGTGGAAACGCCCTCAGCCGGCGCTACTTGAATCGGGGGATCTGGTAATGAGAGAAGTTCAGAATACAGCCTTCTTGATGTCGCAAGCCGCCGCTTATTTGGAACCTGAACGTAAGAAGGAAGGAGGTCTGGCATAACATGAGACACCAATTGACTGCTTCGCGGAGAACGAGAACCGCCATTCGAATGTCGGTAGGGGAGCGCATCTTCCATGTGTTGAACTATCTGTTTTTTGCCCTTGTGTCGTGGACGACATTGTTCCCTTTTCTCAATTTGATTGCGAAGTCGCTTAGCAGTGAGGAAGCGGTTATGTCAGGGAGCGTGTCCTTGTTCCCGGTTGATATTCAGTTCGGAACGTACTTATATGTGCTGCGCGACTCTCAATTCATGAATGCTTTCCTCGTATCGGTCACAATTACCGTGGCGGGAACGGCTCTCGGTCTGTTCATGACCGCATTAGCTGCATATCCCTTATCGAAGCCGCGTCTGCGCGGTCGTAAAATATTCATCTTGATGTATGTGTTCACCATGCTGTTCAGTGGAGGCCTTATTCCTACGTATTTGCTTATGCACCGATTGAATCTGATCGATACACTATGGGTGCTCTTTCTGCCGAGCATGGTTAGCGTGTTTAATATGCTGATTATTAAGAACTACTTCGAGTCTCTGCCCGATGAGCTGGAGGAATCGGCCAAGATGGACGGAGCATCCAATCTGACAATTTTGTTCCGTATTACGGTTCCATTGTCACTGCCGGTGTTCGCTACCATTGCACTCTTCTTTGCGGTAGGCTTCTGGAATGATTACTTTGCCTCCATGATCTATATCAATACGGCAGAGCTGAAGCCGCTGCAATTGTACTTGAAGGAACTGCTTGCGCATTCCAATATCACGTATCAGGATGGCGGGCATGTAACGAATATTGATGCGGTCATGAATACAACGCCTCAGGCAATACAGGCCGCTTCGATTCTTGTTGCAACCTTGCCTATATTGCTGGTATATCCGTTCCTGCAAAAATACTTCGTGAAAGGGGTGCTGATTGGTTCCGTAAAAGGGTAATGTGATGGTGAAATTTCGGGGGACATCCAAAAGAGCGGAGGTATGTTCATGCAACGTAAACAGGTATGGATATCATTGATTTCGATTGTGATGGTCTTGTCACTACTCGGCTGTAACAGCGCGGGTTCAGGGCAGGGTGCGTCAGGAGGAGAAGGCGGCAAGCAGCTGCGTCAGCTGATGCAGTTCGATCGCTTCGAGCCGAATGGCGATCCGGTAGCCGTGTACTTGAAGGAGAAGACGGGATATTCCGTGAAGTATGAGATGCTTCCTGCGGAAAATGCCGACGAGAAGCTGAATCTGCTCATGGCGAACAAGGAGTCTTATGATATTATGAAGCTCGCTTCGGCCCAATACTATCAGCTTGTATCGTCTGGTGCGCTGGAACCGCTGGATGATCTGATTGAGAAGTATGGAACGAACATGAAGCAGGTTATCGGCCCAGATTCTTGGAATGGCGCCCGTTATGACGGCAAAATTTACGCTATACCAGAAACGGGCGGTGGTGGAACCTCATCGAATGCGCTCGTCGTCCGCCAAGATTGGCTCGATGAGCTGGGCTTGAAGATGCCGACGAATCTGGATGAGCTGGTGACGGTGCTGAAGACATTCAAGGAGAAGAAGAATGTAATTCCGCTGACGGGAGGCAAGGTGCCTGTACATCCGGATATCGCCAGTGTATTCGGATTAACGACGGCTTGGTTGGAGCGGGACGGCAAGATCATTCACGCGGTTGAAGCTCCAGAGATGAAGGAATACTTGAAGTTCATGAATACGCTGTACAAAGAGGGACTAATCGACTCCGAGTGGGGTATTAATACGGCGGATAAATCGATTGAGAAGATGGCAAGCGGCAAGGCTGCAATGTATAGTCCAGGGTGGTGGATTGCTCCGAACTTGGAAAATGCGCTCGCAAAGAACTTCCCAGATGCGAAGCTTGCGATTGTGCCGGTATTGAAGGACAAATCGGGGAAAGCGCGTGTAGGCACGCCGGGCAATACGATTAATTATTACATTGCAATTCCGAAGTTCGCGAAGAACAAGGAAGAAGCGGTGAAGTGGCTCGACATGAAGTTCGATAAGGATATTTTCAAGGGGATCGCTATCGGTGAAGAAGGTGTACATCACAAGTTTGAAAATGGAGCCTACTCGCCGATTCTGCCGAAGTTCGCAGATGAGCGTACAAATGCAAGCTCATTCTTGACGGGTGTGGACGAGAAGAACTATCCGATCTACTGGCAGGCGAGATTGAAGAAAAACCCTATCGTAGAGAACTACTTCAATACATTCCAGAAAAATGCGGAGGGCCTGTTAATCGCTGATCCACTCGGTTCAGCGCCTCCAATGCCGGATATCTCGAAGAACGTGCAGCGGTTGAACAAGTATCAAGAAGACACGTTCATTAACTATATTAGCGGAACGGAATCGCTCGACAATTATGACCAGTTCCTCGCGGAATGGCATGCACAGGGTGGCGCAGATATGGTGAAGGCAGCGAATGACTGGTATGCGAAGCGTTAAGCATGAATAGATGATTTAGATGATTTAGCTGAGTAATCAGATAAACATCCCGTCAACTAGTCAAATAAGTATTCAGAATAAGAGGTAAGAGCGAAAAACAAGGTAGATCTGCTGGAATGCAAATAGCGTCTGCTCTGCGGGATGTGTGCACAAGCAAAGGGGATGGCCCGAGATTCAAGGGCCATCCCCTTTTGGATGTTGGAGAGGCAAGGTACCGCGTCTTCGCGATTTGAAAAAGAAACTTATAAGGAAGGGAGTCATCTGTGGGATGTGGGAAGAGCCGATGCCTGCTTCCTTATTCGCTTATACGGGCCTTGTAGAAGGCCATTGCAGTTCAATGCCGAGCTGCTGCAGCTGCTTCTGGAAAGCGCTAAGATGCTTCTCGTCACTTCGCACAGCGCGCGGGACTATGCCTTGATTCAGCGCATATGCAGCCAGTGCGCCAGCTGATTCGCCAATGTTCCATTCTGCTGGATGCACACGGTAACAGCCATTGGTAATATGCGTTGTTCCGACATTTTTGCAGGCGGGAATCAGATTGTCCACGCGAACCGGAAGCAAGCTCCCTAACGGGATTTGGAACGGCAAGGAGGAGATATCGATATAGTTTTTACCTCCGGTCGACGGATGAAGGTCAATCCGATAGCATCCGATGCCAACGGAATCAGCAAATGTCTCAGCAGGCTGACCAGGACGACAGTCGGTGGCAATGTGCTGCTCAAGCACAGTAAATTCCGCTTGAATCCGTCTTGATTCCCGTACATAAGGATACATGGCGAATCCGTCTGCTGTGCCGGCGACATCCGGCCGCAATCGCAGGCCCGGATAGCCTACGCCTCCGTCGGGACGCGGTGCTTCTGTCTGCAGCCAGTACAGAAGCGATAGGCTGAGCTGCTTGGCATCGAATAGGCTCCGCTGCTTCTCCTCTTCGCTTACATCGATAATCGAACCAAGCCAGTAGTCATTCTGCGGCCAATTGACGACCGACACCGGAGTAGGGAGTACTCCAGACGTTTGATCATACAGAGAAGGGTTCGTAATTTGCCGATAATGGAACAGCGGGAACTTCCCTGTCTCCCAGAAGAGGGAGTAGGTGATGGGTTCCAGCGTCGTTGGCTTGACTGCCGTCCAGCTTAATAGACGATCCGGCCAGAACGAAGGCTGATATTGGCTCCAGAAGTCATAGCGTGCAGGCTTCGGAATTGTATGATCGCCTTCCTTGTCATAATCAACGGCGTAGCAGTAAGTGAAGCCCTGCATATTCTGCGGTTCAGGATCGCCCGTTACGGCGTGTGGTTCACCGGTATCACGCTGCGATTCTGCACCTGTGACATACTCTGTTCCCGAGAGGGCAAGCAAGTCCCCGCATTCGGTTGCGTCGAGGAAGTATGCTCCTGTTAGGACATATTCGTTGCCTGCTGCATCCTGAGCGGTTACCGCACGGATGCGGTCGCCATCAACCTCGGCATTGGTGGCGCGGCATTGCGTCAGAATGGTAAGCTGTCCGTTGTTCACATAAGGGAATAGCATCGACTCCAGCACAGACAGAGCTACGCGTGGATCATGGCAGAGGCGGCTTACAAGGCCGCTCCCGGGGTTCAGCTCCGGGTTCGAGCGGGCGTTCATGGCCAGAGGGAGATGCTCCCGGTAGTAGCGGCGTATTTCATTGCGGAATTGCCTGTATGTCTGCGTGCATCCGAATTGTTCGATCCACGGGTGCTCATCTGGCGGGACCAGTTGGCTTGTCAATTGGCCGCCGATACGGGCGGTCTCTTCTGTCAGTACCACTGTCTTGCCTAATCGACAAGCAGAGAGAGCAGCTGCACAGCCTCCTACACTTCCACCAATAATAACGAGCTCGGCGTTCTTCTCCATATTCGGTGAGGGTGACACTCGATCAGCTCCTTCGCAATATTTTCCAATTATTATTTACCCCAATTAGTATAGGAAAGAAACAGATCGCTTCCCATAGAATCTGATTGCTATTGTTGGTAGATTGAATGCTAGTTGAGTGAAGTAGGGAGAATATGCGGATTGGTGTCTTGTTCTGGGTCGATCCGATCCATAAAAAAGTAGACACGCGAGGCGGGAAGAGAGATGCGCCTCGCGTGTCTATATGTACAGAAGGGGGATTCCTCATGCCATAAGGAATTCGTTATTTCTTATTGCTTAATGCGTTGTTCAATCTTCGCTGTAATGTCTTTCTTTTCTTTCATATATTGCTCCACGACCTCGTAGAGGGTCACGCCTGTATCAAGGGATTTCTTATCCTTGAACATGGCATAACCGTCGCCACCGGCGATTAAGAAGTCATTTACAGCTACGCGGTACGTTTTGTCAGCTTCCACCGCTTTGCCGCCAACCTTCACATCCGAGACACGGCTTCCTTTTGGCTTTTTGATGTCGAAGGAGAATGTGATACCAGCAACTTGAGGGAAGCGGCCGGAACCAGCTTCGATCTCGCTAACACCATTTTCCAAGGCTGCTATCAAATCACTGCCCTTCGCCTCAACAACAGCAAGTGTATTCGGGAATGGAAGCACATCATACAAGTTGCGCTTCGTAATATCGCCCTTCATGATGGTTGTGCGAATACCGCCTGAGTTCGTAATGGCCAGATCGGCTTCGAATCCAGGCATTGTACGAGTGCGCGCCAGCATGGCATCTGCTACTAAGTTGCCCATAATCGTCTCCTGCTTCCGCACTCTGGCACGATCGCCATCCAGATCTACGCTTGCAGTAGCAATTTTCTCGTTCAATAGGGAGTCGGTTTCTTTCTTCAGAGATTCTACAATGGCAGCTACTTCTGGGTCTGGCTTCGTCGCTTCATCGTACTTGATCAGTCCGCCAGAGAAATGAACCAAATCCTTGCCATGGTAGTACAGATCAACACGGCCAAGCGATTTCGCGTATTCCCAGTCCTGCACAATATACGTGCCGTTAACGAGTTCAGGCTGATCTACAGGTGTATGCGTATGTCCGCCTACAATGATGTCGATGCCTGGAACCTGCTTGGCCATTTCACGGTCATAGGATATTCCCGTGTGGCAGAGGACGATGACATGGTCAGCTTCCTCGCGCAACTTCGGTACCCATTCCTTCGCGACTTCGATTGGATCCTTGAACGTCAAGCCCTTGACGTTGTCAGGATGCGTAACGATTGGTGTATCTGCAGTGACCAATCCAAGAATCGCGAATTTCTTGCCGCCGACCTCTTTCATGACGTACGGCTGCAGGAGGTTCTTCCCTTGTGCATCGAATACGTTCGCAGCGAGTACAGGGAATTTGAACATCTTCGTCAGTTTCGTAAGCTGCTCATAGCCGAAGTCATACTCATGGTTGCCGGACGCCATGAAGTCATAACCAAGCGCGTTAGCCAGCTTTGTTGCGGTTTCCCCTTTGGACAGGTTCACATAAATCGTACCTTGAATCATGTCGCCTGCATCCAGCACCATGGAATTCGGGTTCTCTGCACGAAGATCCTTCATCAACGTAGCGAGCTTTGCGTAGCCCATTTCCTTCGCTTTCTCGTCTTCTAACATATGTCCATGCGTATCGTTCGTATGTCCGAGCGTAATATGTGTCGTAATGGAATCGCCGAGAGCGGTGAAGAATTGCTCGCGTGTCACCGTATCTCCTGTCACTGCTACATCAAGCCCTGCCTTCTTCGCTACAGCTTGCAGTGTCGCAGCAGGAACCGGACGATGGAGCTCTTTCCATTGTGCTGCATCCACGATGTTGTTCTGCTTCGCCCAAGTGAGCGCTTTGGCTGCCCAGCCTTGGATGGATGGATTAATTGCTTTGACTTCTTTTTCCTTGTCTTGTACGCGGGCAATCATCGCCACTGCTTCAGCAAGTGTAACTGGGCGATCGAGCGCCAGGCCATCATTGGATCCGGTTATGTAGCTTTTCGATTGCATCCATTCCAGGTGGTTAATTGGGTTCACAGGCGCTGCAAATAATGATCCAGCGAATAGAGTACTAATCAATGTTGTCAGAACTGCGGCAGTACCTAGCTTTTTCTTGTTCATATAACGGACCTCCATGCTTGCTTCATATTTGAAATGTCTATGTAATAGATATGAATGATACATGTATCGTAGGACACGGGGGTTGGGAGATTGTTAACTAGAACCTAAGAGATTGTAAATTTCAACTTCGTCGATGTAGGGGACTTTGGCGTTGTTATGTTGCACGCTGGGCAGCCCGATGGGCTTAATTTCCCCCAAATCAAAACAAATGATCGGATATGCTTGAACAGAATTCATTTCGTTCGAGGAGTGGATGTAGATGCATGCTGAAATTAAATTCATTCATCACGTCGGCCATGTAGTCTCCGATATGGAAGCTGCGCTTGAGCTGTACAGAAAACTGGGATTTGTGTGTTCGCCGCCGTCCTATCCGGTGATGTCCGAAAATGAAGGAGAACCGTCAAAGCCGTTCGGAGCGGCTAATGCGCATGCCGATTTTTTAGGCAGTTTCATCGAAATCGTAACCGTTGCCAAACAAGGCGCGAGGATTCCTGACAATGCCCAGCCCATCCCGCTGCAGGCATCGCCGGACGTGCTACAAGCAATAGTCGAGAAAATCAAACGGACTGTCGATATCATCTCTAGATGTCTGTCTCGTTATGAAGGAGCGCATATTCTTAGTTTCGGTACCGAGGACGCTGACAAGACAGCGCATCGTTTCAAAATGAGAGGAATCGGGCATAGCGGCGTTCACACCGTGCAGCGGCCTCTTGAGATATCCAAGGGAGAGGGGATTCAATTGGTTCCCGTTCGTTATTTGGAAATCGACGGGGACAATGCACTTGAAGGGCGTCTGGCTGTAGCGGAAAATCCACCCTCAACCATCATGGAAAAGCAAGCGCACCCCAGCCATCCGAATGGAGCCACGGATCTGGTCGAATCAATCCTATGCGTAGACGATTCCGAACTAGACGAATTTACTCGGCGATATGGCCAGTACTTGGAATGTGAGGCTCAGACAGATGGATTGGCACATTTTTTTAATTTGGAAAAGGCTCGTATCACGATTGTCCCCGAATCGAGGTTATCAGAGCTTCTGCCGGGAGAGACGGCACCCCCAGTTCCGGGATTTGTCGGGTATGTAGTAGCAGTACGTGATATCTCCCACACCCGATACTATCTTGAAAGGAATGGTGTGCCGGTAGTCGAGATGGCTTCGGGTGACCTCTTCATACCAGCTGCTTCGGCAATTGGTACTGCTATCGTGTTTAGGAAAGTAGCCGCAGAGGGGAAGACAGGATATTCGTTCACGAAAAAACCGCCCCCATCTCATGACAGATAGGGGTGGTTTGACATAGAACTCAAAGGCATAGGCCATTGAACCTTCACAAAACCTACAGCTCGTCGAAGCCGTTGTCATCGCCGACCTTGCCGTAAGTGCGGGACTTCGCTTCGAAGAAGTCTGTCTTCGTGGCATTCAAGGCTTCGTCCGAGAAGGGCTTAATCCATGGCATGCAGTTTACGTCAACGCCTTCATACATTTTCTCCATACCGAGGAGGCTTAGCCGGCGATTGGCAATGTGCTTAATGTAATCCGACAATTCACGCAGATCGATGCCGCGTACCTGCTTGAGCGTATAATGGGCCCAGTTGGTTTCCAATTGTACGGCACGGTCAATCGTGTCGTATACAAATTGGCGGTTAGCCTCGGTATTCAGCTCTGGGAAGTCCACAAGCAGCTGCTTGAACACCTCACCGAAGAAGTAGCAATGCTGGTTCTCATCACGCTGAATGTATGAGATCATTTGGCTCGTCGCCATCATCTTCTGATCCCGGGCTAAATTATAGAAGAAAGCGAACGTACTATAGAAGAAGATCCCTTCCAATATCAGATCCGCTACGAGTGCTTCAAAGAACGTCTGAGGTGTTGAATTATCGCGGAATGTCTGATAAATGTCCGCAATGAATCGGTTCCGTTCGAGCAGCACACGATCATGCTTCCAATATTCGAAGATATCCTTCTGCTCTTGCTCGGACACAAGAGAGGACAGTACATAGGAATACGATTGGTTATGCACGACTTCCTGCTGCGCAATGATAGCTGATATGGCTTCTAGCGATGAGTCAGTGAAGTAGTTCTTCACATCACCGACGAACATCGTCTGCATGGAATCGAGCACGGCAAGCAGCGAGATATTGATTTTAAATGCATGCTTCTCTTCTTCGTCTAACAGCGGGAATTGCTGTGCATCCTTCGCCATCGGAATTTCATCCGCAATCCAATGATTTTGAAGGAGTACTTTGTACAATTTATACATATGCGGCATACGAATGTCGTTCCAATTCAATATGCCGGAGCATTCGCCTAGAATAATTCGTGTCGATTGATTCGGTGCTTCTGTATTGAAGATGAGCTGCCGATTCAGCTCACGATCTAACAATGTCATAGAACTCTTCCTCTCTATACACCTTATTCCCCGTGCACATCATGCACAAATTGGTTACTGTAAAAGTCAACCAGTAGGAAGGGCTGTGCTGCTGTATGTAAGGTTCAGTAGCCCTTCCCGATCTTATGAATGGATTTCCGTAACGGTGTTCAAGTCTGTTGCTGGACGATTGGTGCGTTACGAGCTGCACGCTTCACATTCTTCCACGGTTAATGCTTGACTGCGCACGTAATACGTTGACTTCAGCCCAGCCTTCCATGCATGAAGATGGAGAGAAAGAAAGTCTACAGCGCGAATATCCGGACGTACATATAAGTTGAAGCTCTGTGCTTGGTCGATATGGCGCTGACGTGCCGCCGCCATACGAATGGACCAGTTCTGGTCGAGACGGAAGGCTGTCTTGTAATACCATATTGTCTTCTCCGACAGATCCGGAGCAGGATTGGCAATCTTGTACGTCGTCTTCTCCTCATAGCTAAGCAGGTCATAGACTGGATCAATGCTTGCCGTTGAGCCCGCAATAATGGAGGTAGAACCGTTCGGAGCTACCGCCATCAGCCATGCATTGCGCATGCCGTTCGCCTGTACCTTATCCGCAAGTTCTTGCCACTGTTCGGTCGTCACGAATTTGCCTTGGCGGGTGCCTGTTGTATATTCCCGATCGGAGAAATAGCGGCCGTTCTCCCATTCCGATTGAGCGAAGAGCGGATATGCTCCTTTTTCCTTAGCAAGCTCCATACTGGCCTGAATCGCCAGGTAGTTGATCTTCTCATAGAGCGCGTCATTATATTGCACGGCTTCTTCGGACTCCCACGCGATGCCTTCTAGGGCAAGCAGGTGGTGCAGGCCGAAGGTTCCAAGTCCAATTGCGCGATAGCGGCGGTTCGTATGCTGTGCCTGAAGCACCTCAATGCGATTAATGTCGATAACATTGTCTAGCATGCGAACTTGAATCGGAATGAGCCGCTCCAGAATATCGGCACGCACAGCACGAGCTAGATGGACTGAGTTCAGATTGCATACGACAAAATCACCAGGGATCTTGCTAATAATAATGCGAGACTGTCCATCCTGAGTGGTCAGCTCCTCTTGCTCAACGAGGGTAGGCGACATGTTCTGCATAATTTCTGTACACAGGTTGGAACTGTAGATCATGCCATGCGCCTTGTTCGGATTGGCGCGGTTCGCGGCATCCTTATAGAACATGTACGGTGTCCCTGTCTCTAACTGCGACTTCAAGATACGCTTCATAATGTCGATCGCAGGCAGTGTAATGCGTGGCAGGTTTGAATTCGCAACTGCCTCGGCGTATTTATCGCGGAACTGACCTTGACCACGCTGCTCGTCGTAGAAATCCTCAAGTCCAAGTGGGCGTCCATGGTTATCCTTCCAGCCCATGATCTTCTTCACTTCGTGAGGGCAGAACAGATGCCAATCCTCCCGGTTCTCCACCACCTCCATGAACAGATCCGGCAAGCTCACCCCGTGGAAAATATCATGCGCCCGCATGCGCTCATCCCCGTTGTTCAACTTCAAGTCGAGGAAGGACAGAATATCCTTGTGGAACACATCCAAGTACACGGCGATCGCGCCCTTGCGTGTGCCCAATTGGTCGACGCTGACGGCTGTATTGTTAAGCTGGCGAATCCAAGGGATAACGCCTGAGCTTGTATTTTTATGTCCGCGAATATCGGAGCCGCGTGCCCTGATCTTGCCGAGGTATACGCCGATACCGCCGCCCATCTTGCTGAGGCGGGCTACATCGGTGTTGGACTCGAAGATGCCCTCCAGCGAGTCATCAACCGTGTCGATGAAGCAGCTGGATAATTGTCCGGCCACCTTCTTGCCTGCATTCGCCATAGTCGGTGTAGCAGCGGTCATGTATAGATTAGCCATTGCCCAGTAAGCTTCCTTAGCCAGATCTACTCGGCGGTCTGCCGGCTCCTTGTGCATCAAGTACATAGCAATGATCATATAGCGTTCCTGCGGCAGCTCCATCGTGCGGCCCTCGAAGTCAGTGGCGAGATACCGCTCTGCTAAAGTCAGCAACCCAATGTAGTCGAAGATAAGATCGTGCTCCGCTTGAATGGATTGTCCCAGTTCTCGAATTTGTTCGGGTGTGTAAGCTTCCAGCAATTCTGGACGGTAAATACCAAGATCGCATAGCCGAGAGATAAGCTTGTAGAAATCTCCGTAAGGCTTATCTGGATAAGCCTTATAGTTGCGATGGAGGGCCGCCTCTTTATACAGTTTCGTTAATAAGGAATGTGCGGCAACGAACTTCCAATCCGGTTCTTCCTTCGTCACCATTTCCAATGCAGTCATCATGCTGGCTTGAGTAATATCTGCAGCCTGTACGCTGCTGCTGCGCAGCTTCGACAGCAAACTGCGGTACCAGCGTTCACGATTAAGCTGAGGGTAGGGAGCCATCATTCGCTCTCCGTAACGCTTAATGCGTTCCGCATCGAACGCAAGGGAGCGATTGTTAGGTTTGTGAACGGTATGGACGATAGGTGTAGTTGTCTGCATTCGTGAGTATTCCTCCTCGAATATCGAATTGAGATGGAGCTTAGCTATCTATGTCGGAGTCGTTTAGAAGAAATAAAACTTCAAGTTGAGTGCTGGTTATGTATCCAAGATAAGGGCTGATAATAGGCCTGAATGAAGCACTCTTCTGTCTAAGCGCATAAGAACAGCGCGTGCGCCAGACATGGACGCACACCTTCATCATTCTCGACATTCCGATAAGGCTTATACAAGTTGTCATCTACCTAGCGATTGTTAACAAGTTCCAAAAATGAACCCCGAATACAGCGTAAGGGTTATCCGTTGCTGCTGTTCTCGAGGTCATTTGCACTTTATGCGTATTGGTAGTAGTAATTTCTTAATAATCACAACATGTAGATATTCTCTTGTAAATATACTACAACATATAGGGTAAGTAAATAGGCGCAAGGTGATAAATGTCACTGGTTTTGGAGTGTTACATCGGCAATATTCCTTGCCAGCAGGCTTGTCCGAAGGATGTAAGCGGGGGAAAAAATATTTTCTTTACTGCGATTTCTTGCTGAGGGAAGGATGGAGGGAGATGTTGTGATAGCATATAGAAAAAAACCTGTTTGTCCGCGTACGGTGGACAAACAGGTTGCCGATTGATGTCGAATAAAGAGGGAAAAAGGGCGGCAGCCAGAGTTTGTGTGACATTGCATTTGTATGCATTATCGATGTATGGCTGCATGTACGTATGGGAAGAGGGGGGGGGCTGTACTCCCTTTTTCCCAATGAATCGATCACGGAGTAGAGGCACATTCGATATAAAATACATATAGAAATTTTCTTAGATTTAGTTTGCAAGAAGTGGACTTGCGGGATTCCTCCAGCTCTCGCATGCGCAGGCGTACTTCTTGAAAATCGAACAACCTCGCCGCGAAGTATTCAAAGGTGGGGTTACCGTAATCGCTCAATCCGATCGAGGACAAGTTAGTAAGCGCTTGCAAAGTTAACCGTCTAATTCGTTGTTCTGTTGCACGGACATCGCGCTTGAGATGGTCTCCTGCAGCTTGACCGTGCGATGTTACTTGTTCGTAGATCATTTTAAGTGGCGGCAAATCTTGAAGCAGTCGTTGTTCCTGTTCTTGTGCTTTCAGCCATTTTACAATCCGAATCATATCAGGAGCACCAGCTTCCCCGACAACCCCTAGTTGCAGGAGCAGTGATCTGGCTTGCTGTTCTATACTCTTCTCCTGTTGCACAGGTGCTTGCCCCTGCCATGCATGCAGGGCTTCCGTTCCAGATACTTCGAAGACGCGAAGTGAATTTCGGATAGATTGCATGGATTTCTCCAATCGCAAATGGTCGGATACGCGCCGAAGAACAGACAACACCTCCAAACGATTGATAGGTTTTTGGATGAATGTGTCCACCCCTTGTTGGTAGGCCTCGCCGATCATTTCTTTGTTTTCGACTTGGGAGATCATGATGAAGCGGCCGCTGTAATCATGTTCCCGCAGTGACTTTACCGTCTCAATTCCATCGCGGCCCGGCATAAGCAAGTCAATGATGACAATGTCTGCATGGCTGACAACCTCTGCCGATACATAGGAGCCGTCACCGGCTTCGCCAACGACTTCGCCAAGACCACTTTCGCTAACGATCCGCATAAGCATTTTACGAATAGCAGGGTCGTCCTCGACAAGATAGAATTTTAACAAGTGAACACCCTCCTCTCAAGTTAAATGCTCTACAGGAATCCGAATTTGAAAACATGTATGTCCGGGAGTGCTGGTTACGTCAATGTCGCCCTTGAATAGCTGGACGATGTCAGTGGCATGCGATAAGCCAATGCCTGTTGAAGAGTTACCCTCAGCATCGAATTTAGTTGTATATCCGGGATGGAAGATCAGTTCAAGATCGTCTGCCGAGATGCCAGGCCCGTCATCGATGATAGAGAACAAGAGGAGTCCGTCATGCAAATCAACCTGCAAATCGATTCGACCTTCCTGTGGTATCGCTTCAACAGCATTGGATGCAATGTTGTTCAATACAGAGAGAAGCGGATAGATCTCGGTGGTAGAGAGATTCATGTTGCAGCTGGAATGTAAATGGATCTGCTTCCCGAGCAGCAGGCCGTAGTTGGTATTCGCCCGTACGACCATGGCGCATAATTCGGCAATCTGAATGCGTTTGGAGAGCATGCGTTCCTGATGAATGATTTTGAATAGGCCAGACAGAATGCGCTCGGAGTCTTTCTTCAGCTCATGTACATGCTTGGCAATCTGCAATGCTTG
>NZ_JMDX01000041.1:0-33357 GCF_000935845.1 Paenibacillus sp. E194 | reverse complement strand
GACCGCCCAGCTGTAGCTCCAGTTCTCCTGACCGTTGACCATTCCTTTATACCACCAGCCCGTTTCTCTTCTACCAGTATAGTTCATAGGCACCCCCCCTGCAAAGAGACATTGGGAGACATAATTGGTGCAATCGACCTCAAACGACAGAAAACGGGGATTAGGCTCGTTCCACCATTGTTCTGCATATTGTACCGCTCTCTCCCGCCGATAGGGGGAAGACTTCTGCGGCCGCATATTCATGCCTAGCACATCATAATTCAATAGGGGCATCGAGCGGTTCTGCCTCTCAGCATAATGCTGCGCCGCATGATTCTCGTCATCCAGCTTGCTGCCATGACGCTCATGGGCCGGTGTTTCTACTCGTGTAATAATCCAGCTGTCACCGTCTCGGTTCAGTGTCAATCGCTCGATGTCAATTCGCTCATCGAACAAGGACACACCCTGCTGGTCATATTCGCGCTGGACGTGGAACTCTACGTCGACAGCCACTTCTCCATCGCCTTCATGCTTCCGTACGATTTTAGCCTTTGTCTCGCTCTTAAGCGGTGTTGTTCCGCGTTCGCGATACCACAATTTCAATCTTCTGGCCCGCTCGCTGGCCTTCATAACATACTCCATATCCTCGATAGGTGCCTGAACCGCATAATTCCGATCATCCACTTCTGAGCGATTGTGCTGATCTACATAGAGATACAGCGTATTTTTCCAATCTTGCCGCATGCTACTGCCTCCTTGTACGGGCGCGCCTCCGGCGGACAACCGTCCTTGAAAGCCGCGGAATATTGCTACCATATATATGCGTCATCCACATCGCTCATGTCCTGTGGAATGACCTTGGGAAGCACGGTTATCAATTGTGTGCTTAGGGCTACGAATCTGCTCTTTATCGAACAAACGACCAGACATCACAAATATGTGCGAAAAGCACGTACATTTAGGCATTTTTATGCAGAAAAACCTCTTTACGCTCATACGGGAACACGCTATACTGGAGATGTGAATCAATTATGAAATAACGTTTCATCTAGTGGAACTAATAGAAAAAATTAACTACCTGCATACCTGCCAGCACACGTGAATCAGATGCATCACCAAGCAAGAGATGAACACAGAACCAAGAAGGAGGTTTCTCTATGGCAAGAACAGATGCTTTTTCTACAGCACGCGAGTTAACCGTCGGCAATCATTCCTATCGCTATTACAGCTTGGAAGCGTTCGAGGCGCAAGGCAACGATATTTCCCGCCTTCCATTTTCGATCAAGGTGCTGCTTGAAGCAGCCCTGCGTCAATTCGACGGCCGCGCCATTACGAAGGATCACGTTAACCAGATCGCCAATTGGGCGAATGGCCGTGATGAGAATAAAGAGATTCCATTCATTCCAGCACGTATCGTGCTTCAGGACTTCACGGGCGTACCCGTTGTTGTCGATCTGGCAGCGATGCGGGATACGGTGAAAAAAGCCGGTGGAGATCCGAAGCAAATTAATCCGCTTGTTCCGGTCGATCTCGTTATTGACCACTCTGTCATGGTTGATGCATTCGGTACCAAGGATGCACTCGAATATAACATGAACGTGGAATTTGAGCGCAATGAAGAGCGTTACCGCTTCCTTCGCTGGGCGCAAACGGCGTTCGACAACTTCCGTGCGGTACCACCTGCAACAGGTATCGTTCACCAAGTGAACTTGGAATACCTCGCTTCCGTAGCGGCTACGAAGCAGGTTGACGGCGTTACTGAAGTATATCCTGACTCGCTCGTTGGTACAGACTCGCATACGACGATGATCAATGGTCTTGGCGTTGTAGGCTGGGGCGTTGGCGGTATTGAAGCAGAAGCAGGCATGCTCGGACAGCCGCTCTACTTCGTTACACCAGAGGTTATCGGCTTCAAGCTGACAGGCAGCTTGGCGGAAGGCGCTACGGCGACTGACCTTGCACTGACAGTTACCCAAATGCTGCGCAAGAAGGGCGTAGTCGGCAAGTTCGTTGAATTCTTCGGTCCAGGCCTTGGGAACATCAGCTTGGCTGACCGTGCAACTGTAGCGAACATGGCTCCAGAATACGGAGCAACGATCGGCTTCTTCCCTGTTGATCAAGAGACATTGAACTACATGAGTTTGACTGGCCGCTCCGAAGAGCAAATCAAGCTCGTGAAGGCTTATTATACAGCCCAAGGCTTATTCCGCACGGAGGATACCGAGGATCCAGCATTCACAGATGTCATTGAATTGGATCTTGCCTCGATCGTACCAAGCTTGGCTGGTCCAAAGCGTCCGCAAGACCGTGTGGAGCTGACAAACATGAAGCAATCCTTCCTTGATATCGTGCGCACGCCGATCGATAAGGGCGGATATGGACTAAGCGACGAGAAGATCGAACAGCAAGTTGCGGTTACTCATCCGAACGGTGAGACAACACAGCTGAAGACAGGTGCTGTCGTAATCGCGGCTATCACTAGCTGTACGAATACATCCAACCCTAGCGTAATGATCGGTGCAGGTCTAGTTGCGAAGAAAGCGGTAGAGCGCGGCTTGAAGAAGCCTGCTTACGTGAAGAGCAGCTTGACGCCTGGTTCCCTGGTCGTTACTGAATATTTGAACAAATCCGGCTTGATCGAGCCGCTGGAAGCGCTCGGCTTCCATGTTGCCGGCTACGGCTGCGCAACATGTATTGGCAACTCCGGTCCGCTTCCTGACGAAGTTAGCAAGGCAATCGCAGATGAGGATATGACCGTTGCCGCTGTCTTGTCCGGTAACCGCAACTTCGAAGGCCGTGTCCATGCACAGGTGAAGGCGAACTATCTTGCTTCTCCTCCACTCGTTGTGGCGTACGCACTTGCGGGTACAGTCAACATTGACCTTGCGAACGAGCCGCTTGGCTATGACAGCAACAATGAACCTGTATTCTTGAAGGACATCTGGCCAACATCCGAAGAGATCAAGGAAGCTGTTGCCCAAGCGATTACACCGGATATGTTCCGTGATAAATACGAAAATGTATTTACTCAAAACGAACGTTGGAACTCCATTCCGGTTCCAGAAGGCGAGTTGTACGAGTGGGATGAGAAGTCCACGTACATTCAGAATCCTCCGTTCTTCTCGAACCTTGGTTCTGATTTGAACGATATTGCAGATATCCGTGACGCGAAGGTATTAGCGCTGCTCGGCGATTCCGTAACGACTGACCATATCTCGCCAGCCGGTAATATTAAGGTCGACAGCCCTGCTGGACAATACTTGATCGATAATGGCGTAACTCGTCAGGACTTCAACTCCTACGGTTCCCGCCGCGGCAACCACGAGGTCATGATGCGCGGTACATTCGCGAATATCCGTATCCGCAATCAAATCGCGCCAGGCACAGAAGGCGGCGTAACGAAGTACTTGCCTACGGATGAAGTGATGTCCATCTATGATGCTTCCATGAAGTATCAAGCAGACGGTACGAACCTGATCGTAATCGCTGGTAAAGAATACGGTACAGGAAGCTCCCGCGACTGGGCTGCGAAGGGTACTTACCTGCTTGGTGCAAAAGCTGTTATCGCAGAAAGCTTCGAACGTATCCACCGTTCCAACCTGGTCGGCATGGGCGTTCTGCCGCTTCAATTCCAAGACGGCAACAGCTGGCAGACACTCGCCTTGACTGGAACGGAAACATTCAGCATCGTAGGCTTGTCCAACAACGTGGAGCCAGGTCAATCTCTGCAAGTTGTGGCAACTCGCGAAGACGGTACGCAATTCGAATTCCCGGTAACAGTTCGTCTCGACAGCATGGTCGACGTCGACTACTACCATAACGGCGGCATCCTGCAAACGGTTCTTCGCCAAATGATCGCTCAAGAGCGCTCGCACGCGTAATAATAATTAAGTTTGGCCCAACATGGTAAATTGAAGAGCCCCCTTATCGACGATATTGGTTGGACACCTAGTGTGTTCCTCCAATAAAGCATAAGGGGGCTTTTTTATAAGTGTATAAAAAAGAGGAGTACCTGTACGTTATGTATGGCCAGAACAGGTATTAGGCTAGCTGAATCCTCAGACTCTGTTACTGTTACTGTTGCTGCCTCTGACTCAGCCCCACCATCAACCTTGGCCCCTTTCCCCTCCTTCATCCAGCTGTTGGCTTTGGACGAACTTCAAATGTTCTCTCCCCCAGCTGCACATACTGTCGAGAACAGTAACCAAGGATTGTCCATGCTCCGAGAGACGGTATTCCACCCGAGGCGGCACCTCCGGATAGACGATCCGCTCAATAAGCTGATCTTGTTCCAGTTCCCGCAGCTGCTTGGCCAGCGTGCCTTGGGTGACTTCTGGAATGATCCGCCGCAATTCCCCAAAGCGCTGCGTGCCATTGATTACTAGAATAAATAGAATGAGAGGCTTCCACTTACCTCCGATTCGCTCAAGCGTCGTCATCACGCCAAGCAATCGCGGCTCCCGCAAATCCATCGCTTCATTCACCTCGCAAGGGATATGTTCTCCTATATTTTTTAAATAAATGTCCTGCCTGTCCGACTCCTTACCCTGTCAAAAAGTACGATTTTTCGTACTAAGTACGATGAAAGTGTCTACTTGGCACCCTTCTCTACTTGTTCCATAATAACGTCGAATTACAAGTGAGAGGAGTCAGGAACTATGTCTACGATTTCATTACGCAAGCAACGTGTTGTCATTATTGGAGGCAGCTCAGGAATTGGCTTGGAGACGGCCAAGCAAGCCGTTGAGCATGGAGCTTCCGTCGTGCTCGCCAGCCGTTCGGCGGATAAATTGGAACAAGCCCGTCAGTTGTTAGGGACAGATGTGACAGAGACTTATACATTGGATAATCGCGATGAAGCTCAACTCGAGCGCTTCTTCGAAACGGTAGGCGCATTCGATCATCTATTTACGCCTGGTGCTTCATATGTTCGCGGCCCAATTACATCGACGCTTGAAGTAGCTCGCAGCTGCTTCGACGCCAAGTTCTGGCCGCAATACCATGCGGTTAAATATGCGCTGCCGTACTTGAACCGCAGCGGCTCCATCGTGCTGATGTCAGGTGCATTCAGTCAACGCCCGCTTGCTGACGGCGCATCATACGCCGCTTGCAATGGAGCCATCGAAAGTCTTGGCAAAGCCTTAGCCGTAGAGCTAGCACCCATTCGCGTGAATGTCATCTCTCCGGGGACAGTTCGAACGCCTTTCAACTGGGAGGGTGCAGAACAGGCCCTACGAGAGCAGGCCTATGATCAATCTGCAACCCTTAACCTTCTCGGCAGGGTAGGAGACGTCGAAGAAGCCGCGCATACGGTTATCTACTTAATGACAAACGGCTATACAACAGGAAGCACGCTGTATCCTGATGGAGGTTACCTTCTACGCTAACCTAGGCAAGTCATATTACGGCAGTGACACGCTCTCCACACATAACTGGCTGTCCCATCAAGTCCATTCTGTATGGAGAGCTGTTCACATCACAACTCCGCAAGGATCGTTAGGTCGATTTCGAACGTTTCTTTCAAGCCTGCTATCCCCGCCTCCGTTATATGAATAGCTCTCGTATCCGGCAGCCGCTTCATCCAGCCCAGCTCCAGCATTCTTTCCAATAACGCGTTGCCTAATGCTCCTGCCAGATGGTGGCGACGCTCGCTCCAATCCAAGCATTTTAGAATATAGGCACGACGCTTTTTCTTTGTTCCTGTAAGATCAATTTGTAACTCTGCGAAAAAAGCCTCTCCCTTTTCCGTAATCCGAAAAGCCTCTCCGTCATCCTCCATCATTTCCATCCGTATAAGCGACTCTGTCATCTGAACACCGGCGTATCCAGCCAAATGATCATAGCAGGTACGTGCAAAGCGAAGCTTCTTATCCTCAGTATGCTGCTTCAACGAGCTAATCGGAACCGGAGGCGCGATAGATAGTAAGGTTTCCATAACACGCGCTACCTCCTGATCCCGAATGCCATAATAGCGGTGGCGTCCCTGCTTCTCCATCATTATGACGCCCGCCTCAATCATTTTGGAGAGATGAAAGCTAGCTGTCTGCGGCTTGATGTTCGCCATTGAAGCCAACTCGCTCGCCGGATGAAAGCGACCATCCAATAAAACCGTCAGCATGGCGGCACGAGAACAATCGCTGACAAGCGAAGCAATTACGGCTGCATTCGGATTTGATTTTCTGGACATCCCAATGTCCCTCCCCATTTGTAATCCATACTTCGATGATAATGGAATTATTTACGTATTACAATGAGGCAAAAGGAATCTAGCACCTACATAACAGGAGGCAGCACCTATGGAGACGACAAAGAAAAAATTCACAACAAAATCGATTCAACCAAAAATCCTTTATTACGGGACACCCGTAATTTTATTAAGTACCTTAAATGAGGATGGAACTGTCAATATAAGTCCCCTGTCCTCCTCTTGGGCGTTAGGGCAATGCATCGTGCTTGGAATCGGACTGGGTAGCAAAACGATTGAAAATCTGCAGCGTCATCAAGAATGCGTCATCAATGTGCCAAGTTCTGATCTGTGGGGAAATGTCGAAAAGCTGGCTCCTTACACAGGAAAGCAGCAGGTTCCTGAATGGAAGCTGCCGTTAGGTTTTTCTTATAATAAGAATAAGTACGAAGCGGGTAATCTGACACCAATTGAGTCGGTTGCCGTACAGCCTACTCGCATTGCAGAGTGCCCCATTCAAATCGAAGCACAGGTGAGACATATTCGTATCCCCGAGCATACTTCGTTTATGGCAATTGTCGAGACGGAAGCTATCCAAGTGCATGCCCACCAGGATATCCTCGTCGACGATAATCATATCGACCCTCGGAAATGGAGCCCTCTGATTTATAACTTCCGCCATTACTTCGGATTGAGTGCCGAGTTGGGCAAGACATACCGAGCAGAAACATAAAGCAATAAAAAAGCCGCTGTACTGGAGAGAAACAATCCTCTTTCCGGTCAGCGAGCCTATCATTCCAAGTCAAATAAGTCTATGAAAATGTGCATCTCCCCCTTTAGAACTGCCCTCGCTGCCTTTTACTCTTTTGCATACTCTATTCATAGAGTCTACTATTCGTTGCATATTGCAACTGAAGCAATCTGCAAAAGGAGGGCTGGAGTGTGAACGTATTTCCGCATCTTACTTATCACCGAACACGGGACTGGGCTGCCGGAGCCGCTCTTAACCTTCAACATTTTCAAGAAATGTATCGTGTGCTTTACCCGGCAGAAACGATTATTCTTCCTTCACCCAAAGGAGTGGACACGCCTCGATGGGGATCTATATGTCACTCTGATGAAGCATTCGTGGCCGTTATACCAGGGGGAAGGGTCATGACTGGAAGCGGTCATGTGGTAACGCCTGACCACCGCCGGCTTCAAGACGTAGAACTCCCCCCTTATCCTTACCCGTTCAATGAACTTCCGGAGCCGCAATATACACCAGAAACTGTAGCCACATTAATGTGGGGCTGGAATGTTCCCGGCTATGCATATCACCAAGCTATTTTCGGGCACTGGTTTTTTGATTATTTGCCCCGCATTCATTTGCTGGAGCAGAGCGGAATCGCTATCGACAAATATTTGGTTGGTCAACTGACTTATCCTTTCCAATATGAATCGCTGCAAATGCTCGGCTTTCCGATGGAAAAGTTAATACAAGTTGACCGTAACGATTTCCATTTGGTCGCAAACAAGCTGGTCGTGCCGGCCATCCCATTCCTTATTGGCGGATGCCCGAGCTGGGCCAGTCAATACATTCGCACCCGTCTGAAAAACGCTTCCATTGCTCCTCGTCCTGGCTATGAGCGAATCTACGTTAGCCGCCAAGATGCGTTCGCCCGCCACGTCATTAATGAAGAAGAAGTCATGCAAGTTTTGGCCGAGAAGGGCTTCGTCCGCATTGTGCTTACACCGCTGTCCACGGCGGATAAGATTGCAATTTATTCGTCAGCGCAAGTTATCGTTGCGCCGTTCGGAAGCGGGAGCATTAATACCGTGTTTTGCAATCCAGGCTCTACATTGATCGAACTGACGCCGATAACAGTTATGGATAGTTACTTTTGGAAAATTAGCAATCATGCAGGTATGAATTACTATGAGGTTCTATGTAATATCGAGCAGCCGCCAAAGCCGCTCGCTGGCTTTGATAACCTGATCGTCGACATCGACAAGCTGAAGCGCGTCCTTCATATGGCAGGCATTTAGGTTGTGCCTGCCATATGCCGAGGTTCCACTCAAGTGAGGTGTGAGGCCAGCACAGGGCAAGTAAGCCTTATTACAAAAAAAGAAAGCATTGCTTCATACCAACTAAATGGCATAAAGCGCTGCTTTCCCTTCTAGCCGTGGCAACCTCGCGATTGCGCTCTTGTATCTACCGTTTCGACCGCACCTGCTGCCAGCTTGAAATCAAAAGACTCGCCGAGATATGCCTTCTCAGGCTTGATGAATACATAATTGTCCTTGATATATACTTCATCATTCGGAGACAATGGCTTTAATACGTCGCTATATGTAGCGATTAGTACAGAGCTATGCAAGGACACGCCACTTGCTGGCTGTGTCTTCCGGTTAAATGCAATTGTGAAGACTCGCGTCCTCTCTCATCCGCCTGTTGATGACCAAATGATAGGTATCCGCATAGTATGAAGCACATAATTTCGAAGAGCTTTCACGCTTCCGAAACCTATGTTAACGCTTACATTATATGGGAGGCGATACCATTGGACGTTACACTCGTCGGGATACACTGGGTGTATCTGCTGTTCATTGGGTTAATTATTGGCTTCCTCGTCATGCGGAGAGATACGACCGTCGTATGTATGGCGGGGATATTCCTGCTCGGCTTGCTGGCAACTTCCTCGGTTAGTTCAGCGGTCAGCGGTATATTTACCAGTTTTATTTATGCCATTAAGGAGTTGCTTGGCACCATTCTCATCATCTCGATCATTGTCGCGATGAGCCGTGTGCTGCTCGCATCCGGCATTAATGAAACGATGGTATCTCCATTCACCAAGCTGATGCGCGGCCCCACGATGGCCTATTGGACACTTGGGATTGTTATGGTCGTCATCAGCTCCTTCTTCTGGCCGTCGCCAGGTGTCGCTCTTATTGGTGCGGTGCTGCTGCCAGCAGCAATTCGCGTAGGGCTGCCTCCTCTTGCTGTTGCAATGGCTATGAATTTATTCGGACATGGTATCGCATTGTCAGGCGACTTCGTCATTCAGGGCGCACCGAAGCTTACCGCGGATGCAGCCGGATTGCCCGTTAAGAGCGTGCTGGAAGCCAGCATCCCGCTTGTGCTGGTCATGGGTGTTGTCACCACGGTCGTTGCGTTCTGGATGATGCGCCGCGATATGGGGCGTGGTCTTCTGACCATGAGTACCGGTCTTGCCAAAAATGACGACCGCAGCATCTTCCATGTGACCCGTATTCCCTTATCTCTCGTTGCCAAAACAACTCTAGCCATTCTCATTCCTCTGCTCTTCGTCATCGACGTCATCATGCTGTTCCAGCTGAATCTTCAGGGTGGAGAAGCAACCGCGCTCATTGGCGGAACCGCTGCAATCATACTCATCGTCGTTACCCTGCTCACCCATCGCAAGCAAGCACTTGAACAGACAACCAGCTACCTCGTGGACGGCTTTCTATTTGGGTTCAAAGTATTCGGCCCTGTCATTCCAATTGCCGCATTCTTCTATTTAGGAGACTCTGCCTTCTTCGAAATCTTTGGCAAAACTCTGCCCTTGGCATCGCATGGAATTGTGAATGATCTAGGGTTGGTGCTTGCACACAGCGTTCCACTCCATCCTGCCATCGGTGCAATTACCCTCACCATTGTAGGTGCTATTACAGGATTGGATGGGTCAGGATTCTCCGGCATCTCGCTAGCCGGCTCCATAGCTTCCCTGTTCGGGGCCGCCATTGGCGGCGGGACAGATACCCTGACTGCACTCGGTCAAGTTGCCGCCATATGGGTCGGAGGGGGAACGCTAATCCCATGGGCGCTCATACCAGCAGCAGCTATTTGTGGCGTCAGCCCGTTCGAGCTGGCACGCCGCAACCTTGTTCCGGTGATCATCGGCTTAACCCTCACGACACTCGTCGCAATGCTGCTGCTTCTCTTGTAACAACAAGTCCCACCTGCTCGCTGGTTTGCAACAGGTGGGACTTGTTTTGATTCATCCATCATTATTATTGTTACCTTGACACCTTTTTAACTTATATCAACTATGTCTGACAGATTCCCTTTAGTCCTCATCACTAGTGTTTGTTATCCTTCAGAGTCATCATTTTGCTATTTGTTATCACTTTAGTGTTTGCCATCATTTTTTTGCTTATCATCGCTTTTGTGCTTGTCGTCCCCATTATTGCCATGATCCATTGGTTTGTTCATGCTTCCACTGTGCATGCCGCCGTTATTCATTTTCTCTTTTCTCTTCAAATAACGTTGGTGGGAGATGTCATCTATTTCCTTCCACGATGCTTCCTTGCCCTTCAGGGCTTGATTGTCCGACACGAACTTCTGCGCTGCGTCCTGCGTTGCGAACAACGCATAGCCATATTTCATCGGCGTCTTAATATCCGCCTTTACCGGAGTTGAATCCTTTGCTGTCACCCATTCTAATGTACTATAATCTCTCACCCAGGATGCGGCCGGCTTCTCTTTCATATCTCTCTCATAGTTCAGCAAGCAGCCGACGTCATCAAAATAGAGATGCTGACCATCAGCTGTCTGCATTTGTGCTGTATACATTCCCATGTCTTCTTCTCTCAAATAGATTTTCATTTGGCAAAAAGCGCATAAGTCCTCGTGAGTTGGCTCCTCCGCATGTGCTGCAGCCAGCTCCGGCTTGGATTGTGCCTTATTCTGAGTCGTTTGGCTTGCTTGTTCCTTCCCCGTATTCGAAGCCGCCGCGCCCTCAACAGGCGCCGCAGCTTGTTCGCCCTTCTCTCCCGCATGGTCTGCACCACCACATCCAGCAAGAATACTCAGCATCATGATCGAACAAATAAAAATAGCTAACCCCTTTTTCATATAACACCCTCCACGATGGAATTCATTGACAGAACAAATGCTAGCAAGCAATTGTGAGGAGATTGTGAAGGAAGTGAAATGAATTGTTGAACTTTATGTTGCAATTTTCCAAAAAGAAGTACAAAACTTCATAGATTTGATCAGATTTTGCGTCTAAAGCCGCTATAATGTTGCTATATTCCATTTTTTGAATAACAGGAGGAAGCGCCTTATGCGCCTTGCACCTTTCTTACGCACACTTTTGCCTTTGCTTGTTCCGCTCACTCTTGCTTTTGTTCTCACCGGGTGCGGTAAGAGTGATTTCCAGCCTATAGAGCAGCAGCCTATTATCGTCAGCGTCAATGTGAAGGACCATAGTCTCTCCTTCCTTGATCCTGTCCGCAATAAGGTGTCGGCGGCATGGCAGCTCGATTTCCCGCTTAGCGGCGCCCTATTCCTTGCGCAGGATCAATTGCTCGTCTACGGAAAGCAGGCGGACAAAGCGCTCATTTATCAATTGTCTACGGGAAAGCAAATCGAGACGTGGGACATAGGAAAAGGAGCGGCCAATGCGCTGCTGTCCCATTCGAAGCAATTTGTCTATTTTGTTGATCAGCATCATAAATCGATTCGCGCTTTCCGGCTGGACGGCACGCTTCAGTACGAGGTTGCTGTAGGCAAGCAGCCGTTGCATATGTATGAGGCGAAGGACGGGAGCAAGCTGTACGTCATCAATTTCGACGATACGACGATGTCCATTATAGACACTCAATCGCAACAAGTTGTACAAACATTCGGCATTAACGAATCTTCGGCTGGCGGTCTGCTGTTGGATGATCGGCGTGAGCTGTGGGTTGGCGGTCACGGAAACGGAGCTGAGGTCGAGTCGGACATCCATGTGTACAACATGGATACCGGGTCGCTTATTCGGCGTATCCCAGCTCCTTATATGCCCGTAAGCTTCGCACAGACGGATACAGGCATATTCGCACTGAGCCACGGTTCCAGCACGCTTCGCAAGTTCGCGCGGAATACCGGCGCAGAGCTTGGCACGATCAAAATTGGTGCCAACCCATTCGAGATGAAGGAAATTGGCGGCAATCTATACATCGCTAGTTATGATAGCAATGAGATCTACGTCATCGATCCCAACTCACTCACCGTTAGCTCAATTATTCCCGTGGGCCAAGGCCCATTCCAGATTATGTCCAACTCATAAGCGCAAGGAGGAGAGCAAGCATGAACCAGTCTCGATTGCTCATTATCGATGATGAAGAAGATATGAGAGCCCTCGTGCATATGTACTTGAAGAGCTCTGGATTCGAGGTGTACCAAGCCGCGAATGGCGAGGAAGCGCTAGAGATTTTGTCTGCCATGCCCATCGATCTAATTGTTGCCGATGTCATGATGCCGATACTGGATGGCTTCACGCTCTGTCTGAACATACGCCAGTCCTCTAACGTTCCGATCGTCTTCTTGACAGCAAGAGGAGAAGAATGGGATCGTGTCTATGGCCTGAAAATCGGTGCCGACGATTATATTGTGAAGCCGTTTAGTCCAAGCGAGCTGATCGCCCGCATCGACGCGGTTCTGCGTAGGGTTAATCGAGAATCTGCAGCAGACAAAACTGTTCAACTATACGGCCAAATCGAAATCAATGAACGAGGTAGAACGGTCAAGGTATGCGGCGAGTCCTTAGCTCTCACCTTGAAGGAATTCGAGCTGCTCCTCTTCTTATGCCGCCACCGCGGACAAGCACTCAGCCGCGAGCAGCTTCTGGAGCACGTGTGGGGTATCGATTACGAGGGCAGTGTTAGAACTGTAGATACACATATCAAAACACTGCGCATTAAGCTCGGCAATATGGGTGAATTCATTCAAACGATGTGGGGCATCGGATATAAACTTGAGGTGTAAATGGCATGAAGCAGCTGACCTTAGCACAGAAAATGTGGCTTATCGTATGCGCGGCGATTATCGGAACCGTGTCTTTTTCGTATGCGCTCACTCACTACTTCTATGAAAAATACTATGTCGAAAAGGTAGATGAAGGACTGCGGCTGGAAGGGCTTCGCCTTGCAAGCAACTATAGCGGTGGAGAGGTCACCGCCAAGCTGCGCGATCAGATCGATTGGTACAACAAGATGTCTGACTCGGAGGTGTTTCTTGTCACGAACCCACGCGAGTTAAGCGCCTGCCTTCCCTTCGAAGTCGAATACGACTCCCTCATCAGCGAGCAGGATCGCCAGCAGCTCCTTCAGGGAAACCCCGTCACCAAGTCCGGGTTCGAGGAACGATTCGGCCGCACGATTCTAGCTGTCAGCATCCCGCTGCTGGACGACAATCGCTTGCAAGGCATCTTATTCCTGTACATCCCGCTTGCAACCATTATGGAAATGAACAAGGAACTGACCAGCATTTTCATTCCGATCACCTTATGCTTCGTGTTCCTGTCCCTTGTGCTGGGCAGAACATTAATCAACCGCGTCACGCAGCCCCTTCGACGCTTGGAGTCCGCTGCCCATGAGATGGCACATGGCAATTATACGGAACGTGTTCCGATTACAACACATGATGAAATTGGCAAGGTGGGACAAGCCTTCAATCAGATGGCATGTGCCGTTGCCGAGGAGGATAAGCGCAAAAAAGAATTTCTCGCGAACGTGTCCCATGAGCTGCGAACCCCTATCAGCTATGTGAAGGGGTACAGCGAAGCGATTCTGGATGGGGTTGTTGAATCCGAACAAGATCAGCGAAGCTATATCAGCCTGATCCACCGCGAAGCCGGCCGCATGCAGCGGCTAGTTCATGATCTGCTAGAGCTGGCCAAGCTGGAGAACAATGCCTATCCGCTTGCCATCACCCATCTGGTATATGCTCAGCTTATTGAGGACGTGCTGATGACATACAGACACATACTTGTCCAGCAGCAAATTGTATTGGCGATCGATCTTGATCCCGAGCTTATTATTGAAGCTGATCAAAATCGAATCGAACAGATCCTCCATAACCTACTGGACAATGCCATAAGGTATACGCCGGAACAGGGAACGATCAGCATCAAACTGTGTGCATCATCGCACACCCATTGTTGCGAGCTGAGCATTAGCGATACCGGCATCGGCATTGCCCCTGAGCATCTTCCCCATATAACCGAGCCGTTCTATCGAGCCAATAAGGCGCGAACCCGCAAGGACGGTGGGACAGGGTTGGGGCTTGCTATCGTGTCTAATATTGTTGCTATGCATGGCGGAACGCTGACCTTTCACAGCATCGAGAATGAGGGGACGACCGTAACGATTGCGCTGCCGCGATACAGAGAGACATAAAAACTTGCGGGTTGTCATGCTCCGTTCACACATTCTTTCATCTTTGCACACAATTGTGTCGTAATGTAGGAGCCAAAGAAAATGAAAATGGGGACAGGATGGTGGCCAATTGTGACCAATTGCAGACAAGTCAACAGAAAAATGCTGCTGGCCGTTCTAGCTTTGCTATTGTCTCTCTTCACCTGCTTCTTAGGTACAAGCAAGCTGCATGCCGCCAACGCTAACGGGAAGACGTTCATCGTTCGTGCCGGAGATTCGATCCAGAAGGCCATTAATGAAGCTGAACTAGGCGCTACCATTACCGTACAAGAAGGTAGCTATCATGAACAGCTTGTCATTGATAAGCCACTAAAGCTCCAAGCTGCAGATAGTGCTAAGGTTACGCTGAACGGCAATAATCAAGGTCATGTCGTCGCGATTACCGCCCCCGGCGTTTCCCTAACCGGATTTCAGATTATCCAGAGCGGCAGCAAGAAGCAGGATGCCGGTATTTATATCGCCTCCTCGGACAACTTGATCATGTCCAATACGCTGTCCCGCGTACAGAATGGCATCTATGTCAACAAAGGAAGCCGCAATCAGATCGAGAACAATACGATAACGAGCAATAACAGCCGCATCTCTAAGCGAGGCAACGGCGTTCACCTCTTCTATGGCAATGGTAATGTCGTGCGTGGCAATGACATTTATGATGTACAGGACGGCATTTACATCGACTTCGCAGCCGACAGTACGCTAAGCAGCAACACGATATCCGATTCACGCTACGCCATTCATCTCATGTTCGGTGAAGGCGGTCTCGTATCGGGCAACCAATTCATGTACAACATTAACGGGATGATGGTCATGAGCTCCTCCTCCTTTCGGATTGAGCAGAACATCATGCAGAAGCAGCTTGATTATCGCGGCTATGGAGCGCTCCTCTATAACACCGATCACATCACAATGCGGGGCAACCGCATGATGTACAACAGCAACGGTCTCGCGCTGGAAGATGCGAGAGAGAGCATCATTACAGACAATGTCATTGCAGGCAATCATCTTGGCCTTAGTCTGCTAACGGGCAATTCCGGAACTACCATATCGGGCAATCAGTTCATCGGCAATGTCGTACAGGCACGAAGCTTGGATGCCGGGCTGGCCATCGATGATGGCACATCGGGAAACTATTGGGACGACTATTCCTCCTTCGATTTAACCGGTGATGGCATTGGGGAGCTTTCTTACTATGCGGGCTCCATCTATGACAAGCTGCTGCCGAAGCAGCCGCAGCTGCAATTCTACTTCGAGAGCCCTGCCATACAGCTATGGAATGCAGTTAATCGCATGCTGCCTTCCGCTAACGCTACGAGCGGAGCAGATCGATTCCCGCTTACGCAGCAGCCCACCCCTCAACCGCTTGTAGATGATCCTGCACAAGCAGTCCTAGAAGCGGAACATCCTACAGACAATCGCCATCTTATCGGCATCGCAGGATGCTTGTTCCTAATTGGCGGCATATTCATTCTTGCACAAGGGAGGATTCAGAAATGACATGGAGATTCGGAACAGTCGTAGCGGCAGTCGGCCTCATGCTTGCCACATCCTGCGGCAAGCCAAGCTATGAGCCGCGCCCGATTAACCCTGATATCGATGTATGCATCATATGCAATATGAGCGTAGCGAACGAAGACTACGCAACAGAGGTTGTATTAACGGACGGCAAGATTATGACCTTCGATGATATCGGCTGCATGATGGATTATATCCAATCGTATCACAATGCAGACAATCCGATTGCCAAGTCCTATGTATACGCCGCAAGCAATTGGGTAGAGCTGGAGCAGGCCTGGTTCGCCTACCACCAAGACTTCTGGACACCAATGGCGAATGGCGTGCTGGCCTTTCCGAACAAGGAACAAGCAGAGCAATACGTTGCACAAGAGGGAAAAGGAAACGTTCTGTCGTTCCCTAACCTGAAGCAGCATAAATGGGACGGTCATCAATGAAGCACATAGGTTCAATTGCGAAGCAGGAAATGAAGCTGATCATTCGTAGCCGCTGGCTGGCAAGCTTCTCCATATTATTCACACTGCTGGCGCTGTTCATCGTATTCTTCGGCAGCGACGGCTATCAGGCAGGATACGAAGGGTTTACGAGAATGACTGCAGGACTTCTAAATCTCTCCCTCTTCCTCGTTCCGCTTCTCACGCTGTTAATGGGCAGTACCATGCTCGCGGGAGATAAAGAGGATGGGGGATATCAATTGCTGCTCACCTACCCGGTATCGCCCACTTCCATTGTTCTTGGCAAATACATAGGCATGCTGGCAGCTATTGCAGCCGTTATCCTGCTCGGCTACGGCATTGTCGGAACTTTGCTGTGGATCACGAACCGCACTGGCATGTTCGCCGCCTCCTTGTTTTTTCTCTTTATCGCCTTGACCCTGCTTCTTGCGGCTGTCTTCCTGGCGATAGCTTCGGTCATCGGCGTGTATGCCAGCACGCGCTTCCAAGCGCTCGGCATCAGCATTCTGACATGGGCGCTCAGCGTGCTCCTGTACGAATATATCGTAATGGGTGTCTCCAGTGTGGTCCCTTTTCATTGGATTATTACACTCTTAACCACATCCATCCTGTTCAATCCAGTTGAGCTGATACGGGTGTGGAGCATCATTCAAATGAAGAGCGGCATGATATTCGGGCCGACGCTCTATGACTTTACGATATGGGCCGAGGGGAGCACCGGGCAAATTGCCTTCTGTCTGACGGCTGCGGCATGGATCATTGCTCCGCTTGCCTTATCCATCATCATTGTGAAGCAGGGGGTGCGCATCCGCGAATGACGACAAATGCGATGATTAAATTCGATAATGTATCCAAGATTTATTCCAAGCAGAATCAGGTGCGCGATATCCACTTCTCAATCGGCCAAGGCGAATGCTTCGCCTTATGTGGAGGCAATGGCGCCGGGAAGAGCACGATCATTCAGATGATGATCGGCATCGTGAAGCCAACGTCAGGCAGCATTTACTTGAACGGGCACAAGGTATCGTCCACGGACAGCGCCTATAAATCCACTTTCGCCTATATGCCTGACAATATGGTATTTCCCCGTTCCTTGACGGGATACGAGGTGCTGCACTTTTTCTCCAAGCTTCTACAGGTGCCGCGAGGTCGCATCGATGAGCTGCTCTGCCTCGTTGGGTTGGAACAAGACAAGCATAAGAAGGTAAGCCACTATTCCAAGGGAATGCAGCAGCGGCTCGCACTCGCACAAGCGTTGCTGCCTGAAGCTCCGATCATCATTCTGGATGAGCCAACCAACGGACTTGATCCCTATTGGGTGCATACGTTCAAGGAGCTAATCCATACTGAACGCAGGAAAGGAACAACAATCCTGTATTCGACTCATATTTTGTCTGTCGTGGAGGACACGGCCGATACTGTCGCGTTCATGAATGAAGGCGTCACGGTCGCATGCGATTCTGTCGCTAGACTTTGCCGTACAGAAAATGGACATCGTTCCCTGGAAGACGTCTTTTATGATACGTGCCAGCGCATAGCTGTAAATTCGTGAACAGTGCTCATTCTCTCACTCACTGCTATCCATACACATACGAAAAGCCAGCGACGAATCGCTGGCTTCGTTATGTTTAATCCATTTTCCATCCAAAGACCACATGACTAGCATTGTTGCTCAAGATGATTCAACTGTACCGCTGTCCCTGCCAGTTCATCATAATAGGCCTGCAGATCAATCGATCTGCCCCCATCCAGCCGTGATGCCTCTGCTGCGAATGCCATCAGATGGCTGCGTACGGAGACAGAGGCAGAAGACTTGCTCTCCGTCACCATCCCCACCTCGAAATCACGTACTTCCTTAATAAAGGAGCGGACTATATCCGCGTCTCCACCCCCATGCCCCACAGCAGATGCATGAATATGGACAACCCGCTTCTCCTTTGTCACGAAATCATGAATCGTGAAAGCATCATCCTCCATATTGCCGCGAATATCCCCTTTCGTGCCCATCACCTGTACAATGCGGGTATTGTCGTGTGTGAAGCCGCACATGCTGAAGGTTGCCGTCGCGCCACTGGCGAATTCCATATTGACGACCTGATGATCCACAACATTATTATCGGTCTGATAGACACATTTGCCGTACGGCCCTTCCCACAGTGCCTTAATGATGCCTTCCTTCGTATGATTGTCTGTAATTTTACGCGCCCATCCAATGCCCTCCCCCAAGTAATAACGCGGCGCATGATACTGGCAGACATGTTCTGCCGGACATCCCTCGATACAGCGCAGCGGTGCTCCCTCCGGTCGATTCCCTTCATGGAAATGCATTAACGAGCCGAACGAACTGATGCGTGTGCACGGCTCACCCATTACGTACGCCAAGATGTCCATATCATGGCATGACTTCTGCAGGATCATCGGGCTCGACTCGTCGCTATTGCGCCAATTGCCGCGTACGAAGCTGTGCGACATATGCATATTGCCCACGTTCTCATTTAACTGTATCGAGACGATATCACCAATCGCACCTCGGTCGATTTCCCGCTTCAATGATGACCAGAATGCCGTATAACGCAGCACATGGCAGATCGTGAGCAGACGATTGTGCCGCTTGGCCGCAAGCTCCATCTCCACACACTCTGCCGGCACAGGCGACATCGGCTTCTCCAGCAAAACATGATACCCTAGTTCAAGTGCCCGCAGCGTTGGCTGGAGGTGCATTCGATCCAACGTACAGATAATTGCAACTTCTGCCTGCCTCTCGTTGCCAAGCAGCGACTCCCAAGAATTGAATTGCTGTTGATCGGTTAGTGCAAATTGCTCGGCAAATTTGCGTCGTCGTTCTGTATTCGGTTCAGCGACACCTGCAATACGAAATTCATGCGGATTATCCAGCGCATATGGAGCATACGCTCGTGCTCCCCGATCCCCAGCTCCAATCACAACCGCTGAGATAGGCTTCATGTTGCAGCTCCCCCTCTAATGAAGCGAAGAAACGCCCGTAAGCAGCAGCGTTCCTGGGCCTCTCACTATTTTGCTTGGTAAGCCTTATTCATTTCATCTGTAATCATTTGCAGCTCTTTATCCTGCTTCAAGGTCACAATAAACTGATCATAAGCTTCAATCGTCTCTTTCCCAATAATCACTTTCGTCCGCATATCATCTACCTTCTTTTTAATTTCCGGGTAGAACCGATTATAGGCTTCCGAATAAATGCCTCGTCCTGGATCCGGTACAACATGCTCCTTGCGCTCATTCACAATTTTTACGTTGCGCTCATACAATTCATCCGGCATACCCACTGCAGCAATAGCCATATCGTCGCTAATCAAGTGGAACAAGCTCGACATGTTGCCGTCTCCCGTCAGATCTTTTTTCGCCTGCTCAGTCGCAATCCGCTTGCCGTTCTCTTCCTTGTAATGCACGTCTTTTAAGCCGTAGTACTCCAGAATATTGCCCTCTGGGCTATTGCCATAATCGAACAGCGCCAGAATCTTCTTCACCTTCTCCTCTGGCACCTTCTTAGGAATAAGGTAAACTCCATAATAGGATTCGCCGGAAGGAACATACTTGGCCCCTTGCGGATTCGCCAGGTAAGAGGTCGGAATGAGGTCGGCCTTCGGATCGATCTGGCGAAGCACTTCCCCTTGGATCCAGACATGGTTCATGGATAAGCCCACCGCTCCTACCTTGCCGCCGCGAACCATATCAATAATTTGCGAGAACTTTAAGATGGCAAAATCCTTCGGGAACAGTCCTGCATCGTAGGCTTTCTTAATCCACAGCAGCGCATCACGGGAAGCATCTTCAGTGATAATCGGCGCCAGCTTGCCATCCTTCAACTTCCATGCGCCTTGCGTTTCATTGAAGACATTATATACAAAACCGAGCGAGTCCGGGGATGCCGCATACGGAACGATATCAGTCTTTCCGCCGGGCGCCTTCTCCTTAAATGCCTTCAGTACGTCAAAGAGCGAATCCATGGAATTTGGCACTTGCAGATTCAACTCATCCAGCCAATCCTTGCGCAGCATTGGGAATACGCCTCCGCCGAAGCTTGGGTAGTACCGTGGAATGGCATAGTTTTTGCCTTCGATCTTCGTCTCTTCCCACATCGCCGCCTTAACGCCTTCCGTTAGATTCGGATAGTCCGCAATGAAAGGCGTCAAATCCCAGAACACACCTTGCTTAATCATCTTCTGGAGCTGCGAGTTGTTCAGCGACTCAACAAAGGTAACATCGGGCATCTCGCCGGACGCGAGCATCACATTGACCTTATCCTCAATTGTCGTTGGTGTCAGCCATGTGATGTCCAGCTGTGTATTCGTGCGCTTCTCCAGCTCCTTCCACATCGGATTGCTGTTGTTCACCATATCGGGCGCATAATTCAACGTTTGCAGTGTAATCTTCGTAGGCCCCTCCCCCCCAGTGGCACCTCCTGCACCTCCACCGCCGCATGCAGTCAGCAGCAATGAACATGCCAGCATGATAAGCATTGTTGTCCTGAGCAAGGATGACAACTTACGTGATGAATTGTGAACCATTCTGAACCCTCCTTTTTGATATGCGAGCGCTACAGGCTGTCCATGTGTATCTATATCTATTCATTCTTTGACAGAGCCGACCATCGCACCTTTGGCGAAATGCTTCTGCAAGAATGGATACACCAGCATAATTGGTACGGTAGCAATAACGACTGCAGCCATTTTCAACGTCTCAGACGGCATCTGACGATTCATACGAAAATCCGCACCGCTTCCCCCTGCGCCGCCGCCCATTGCCGTCGGATCGACCAGCAGGTTTTGCAGCAGCACCTGCAGCGGCCACATGCTCTGATCGTTAATGTACATGAGTGCGTTGAAATAGGTATTCCAATACCCTACCGCAAAGAACAAACCGAATGCGACCAGCGCTGGAAGTGACAAAGGCAATATGATGCGCCAAAATACGCTGATCTCGTTGCACCCGTCAATTCGTCCCGCCTCCTCCAGACTATCTGGGATACTGTCGAAGAATCCCTTCATCAGCAGAACGTACCACCCACTGGTCAGAGACGGAATAATGAGCGACCAGATATTATCAATGAGCCCGACATTGCGCACAATTAAATACTGCGGCACAAGTCCCGGCTGGAACAGAAAGGTCAGCAAAATAAGAAACAAAATGGCCTTCCGGAAGCGCAGCCGCTTCCGCGAGAGGGCATAGGCCAAGCCACCAGTTACGATGAGGCTGCATGCTGTTCCCACTGTAGCCAAAAAGGTGCTCACACCGAGTGCGCTGACGAACAGGCCGTTTGCGAGCAAGTACTGATAGGCATCGATTGACCATTTGGTCGGGAACAAAATAAGCGGCTTTGTGTAGTATTCAGTTGGATCTGTGAATGACAGCACGATTGTATAGTAAATGGGAAAGACAGTCGCCAAGCTGATGAGCAGCAGAATGGCTATGTTCCCGACATTGAATAAGCGATCTCTTGTACTGGTATCTCTCATAACACTTGTCTCCTTCCTCCCCTGTTTAATATAAGCTGTCCTGTCCGAAGCGCTTGGCAATTTGATTGGCCGCTACCACAAGAATGACGCCAACTACCGATTTGAACAATCCGATGGCTGTACTGTAGCTGAACTCCCCTTGCTTAATACCGACCCTGTACACATACGTATCGAACACTTCCGCTACATTGGAGACGGCTGCATTCATCATCAGATAAATCTGCTCGAATCCGGTATCCATAATGGTGCCTAGCCGCAAAATAAACAGAATGATGATTACATTGCGCATGCCCGGCAGCGTAATATGCCAAATGCGGCGCATCCGCCCTGCTCCATCCATCACCGCAGCCTCATACAGCTGAGGATCAATTCCTGCGATAGCAGCGAGGAAGATAATCGTCCCCCAACCGATCTCCTTCCAGATCGACTGTGCCGTCAACATTCCCCAGAAATAACTTGGATTCGTAAGCAGATCGAAAGCCTCTTTATCCATAGCTAGCAGCAGCTTGTTGAACAACCCTTCCGATTGCGAGAACATAAGGAATGTCAATCCCGAAATAAGTACCCACGATAAGAAGTGCGGAATGTAGATGAGTGACTGCACCGTTCGCTTCACAATCGAATGCCGCACCTCATTCAGCATGATGGAGAGAATGATCGGCGCCGGGAAGAAAAACAATAGATTCAGAAAACTGATAGCGAGTGTATTGCGCAGCAGAATGTAGAAATCTTCATTTGCAAAGAAGCGGCTGAAATGCTCGAATCCTACCCATGGACTTTGAAACACACCGAAATACGGCGAATAGTCTTGGAAGGCGATCACAAGATTCGTAATCGGAACATACTTGAAGACAAGGAAGAAGAGAAGCCCTGGCAGCGCCAACAAATACAAGTATCTATCCCTCTTCACATCTACCCATACACGTGTGCGTACTCCTCGCTTAGATGATGTCCTCCGTTCTAACTGGGCTGCAGATGCAGATGTTGATGGTTCCGTGCTCATCAGTACTACCTCACTTTCTTCTGCATGTTCAATTGAGACAGCGAGTATCGCAATGTCTGCTAGGATTTTTTATCAATGTAAACGCTATCACAATTTCATGCAATTTGAATTTTTTTGCCGAAGCGTCTTGCCTGCCTGCATAACCACTTTTACTCATCGTTCGATGAACGCATAAGCAAGCCCCGCAAAGGATCACCTGCTGCGAGATTCGATGCAGCATTTTTCCGATTTCCTGAGACTGCACTTTTTTTCTGTAAGCCTTTTCATTCGTTGTGCCATTCAGTATGATAAATACAATCGGCCACCATACCAGAACATCCCATACTACCGTTCTAATATGAACAGCTTCGTGCAGCCGAGCAAATTACAATTTCATAATTCCAATATCAAATATCAATGTTCACTCCAGTATTCCATTTCATCATCCATTGCCACACAGGAGGAATTCATGGGAAAGCTGCATGAAATACTACGTCCCTCATCCAAGGGAATCTTTTATTGGAAAAGTCTCGCGCTCGCCGTACTGCTGACCTGCCTGCCAATCACGATCATCAGTGCGGCTTATTTATATATGGGCAACCAGCAGCTTGTGAAGCAGTTTCAAGAGAAGAACGACAGCGAGATGATTGTAGCAGCCAAACAAATCGATAAACAGCTTGGGCAGCTTATTAATTACGCCCTACATATGGTCGTGAAGCCGCATTTCAAGCCGACGATTTCCGATATGGATTTTGCACAGCAGTTTGAGGAAACGAACCAACTGCTCGATACGCTCACGCTGATCGAGAATGCCGATCCGATTATTGATCAGGTGTATTTGTACGTGGCGAAGCAGAACAAAGTACTTCAGCCCTCGATTGGTCTTCGGGCATTGGAGCAGGGAGAAGAATCATCTCGCTGGAAGGAGCTTATGTCGGCCGAGCAGGGCATCTTCTGGACGCATGAATTGCAGCGTCCCTTCAGTAGAGGCTCATCCCATGCCGTTGTAATGAAGCTGCCGTTCAATGGAAACGCATCCTACGGGGCTATCGTGATTTACATCAATCCGTCTAAGCTGTTCGTATTTGCGAACCCAGACCGATATGCTTACCTGTTGGACGAGGAAGGGCACATTATTGGGCAAAGCGAAGCAAGCAGACAGAATCCTGAGGCATTCGCCGCTATTCAATCTCATCAGACTCAACATACAGAGGCATTGAATCAACCTAGCGGAAGCAGCAAGGTTCCCTTGGAGCAGGATACATTGCTCATGAACACCGTAACCTTGGAGAAAATGGGCGGCAAATGGACTTACTTATCGGCTACCCCTCAATCCATCATTACAGCACCTACACGACCCTATACACATATCCTCATTGTGTGCTGGATATTTGCCGTGCTGGCTGCGTTAGCGTTAAGCTGGTTCGCTTCCCACCGTATGTATCGGCCGATACGCCGGATGATGAACTTGCTTGCAGGCTGGCGCTCCCCGGATACGGATGTTCACAATGAGCTTGATTATATTGAACGGGAATGGCAGCATTATCGAATTACAAATGAAACATTGGAACGGAGGCTGAATCAGGCCGTGCCGTCCATGCGCGAGGCAATTATGAATCAATTCATTACAGGACAGGCAGCGCACTGGACAGAGAGGGAGATGATTGAGAAGCTTCATACGATGGGGGTCGCCATTGAAGGCAGGTCATTTGCTGCAATCGTTCTACAACTTCATACAACCGATGAAGAATATAAGCCGCTGTCCGATAAAGACGATGTTCTATTAACGTACGCAGCCATCAATATCGCGGCAGAGCTATCCCAATCCGCAGCGGAACATGTTCACACGATTAATTTCTTAGATGGATCGTTCGGACTTGTGCTCATACTTCCCACACAGGATCATACTCAAGCAGAAGCACAACAGGAGCTGCACAGTCTATGCTCCCATTATATCAACGTGCTGCATGAGGTTCTGCGCATCCAGGCTACCATCGTCTATAACGGGCCAACTTCGTCGTGGATGGATATTCCCCATGCCATGGAGCAGGCTCAGCGTGCGCTTCGGTGCCGCACTTTTGACGCAACGAGCCAATTGCTTCAGGCCGATCAAGTGCTGAATAGAGCGAATACGCTGCTTGAAGCCCCTCTGCTTGAGCTTGAGCAGGAGCTTATTTACGCTCTCAATATGGGTCTGGCCCAGGAGGCGACGCAAGCCTTGGAGCAGTATGTAGAGGCACTTCAAGCAAGCCACGCGGCAGAATGGCTTGTCCATCAAGCGCTGTTGCGACTAATAGGAAGCATTCATCGTGCTATGCTTCAGGCCGGTCATAATCCGTATGCCGTCTATGACAGCGCCCAGCTGTATGAAGAGCTTCGTATGCTGCGCAATCCACAAGCATCCTTGTCCTGGTTCCAAGAGAAGGTGATCCACCCTTACATTCATTCGTTATCTCGCAGCTTCAATGCAACTATGAAGGAGATTGTAGACAATTTGCTCGAACAGATTGCACTAAGCAACGGCCAAGAGATCGCACTCGAAACCTATGCGAATAGTAATGGAGTCAGCATCTCCCAACTGAGCAAAGCGTTCAAGCAAATGACAGGAACGAATTATGTGGATTATGTTACTTCTATAAGAATGAACTATTGTAAGCAGCTTCTACTAACCACGGATATGAAGATCAATGAAATCGCTGAATCGGCCGGTTACCAGGCCCCCTACTTCAATCGTATGTTCAAGAAGCTTGAAGGAATAACTCCCGGCCAATACCGCCAGCGTCATTCCTCGCAAACCCTATAGCAGGATGTCGCAATAGGAACAATAACTTCAGCTTAACCTTCATACATCATTGCAGATAGTGGCTGGCATTCCATTCTCCATTCTGATGGGTGCTGTCAGGTTCATTTCATAGGTCCTATATAACTTCGGCCCCTCCACTGCTTACCGCAGTGGAGGGGCCGAAAGGCTTAAATATTTACAATGCGCAGAATCTAGAAAAAAAGACAACCTCAACCGTCGATTGCAGCAGACTGACTGTTACTGCATCGTAAGCAGCATCGTGCCCATTCTGTGGGCAGTCTCCATCATCTGCGGGGCAAAGGATACAAGCGTATCTGCCGACATCCGGCTGACAGGCCCTGACACCGACAAGGCCGCGACCAGCCGCTGATTCCGATCCATGATCGGCACAGATACAGCCGCCGCTCCAAGTTCGCGTTCTTCCAAGCTTACAGCATATCCGAGTCGACGCACTTCCTCAAGCTGCTTCATATAGCTGTCCTTGTCAATGGAGGACGGCCAGCGTGAATCGCGCAATGCAGCCTCTAGCTCGTGCGTCTCAGCAAAGGCAAGCAGCACCTTGCTGGATGCCCCCACGAACAACGGCAAACGAACGCCTACTGGCGCTACTCTACGGATTGCCTGATTGCTCTGAACGGCCTGAATCCGTATCCGGTCGTTGCCATCCTTCACATATAGACTTACCGTCTCATCCAACTGATTGCGCAGAAGCTCCATCTCCGGCTGCAGCAGCTGAGCAGGATCATCGACCTGCGTCAAATTCGCCGCCAACTCCCATACCCGATATCCCAGTCGATACTTATCGCCATTTTTAAGTACGAATCCGCGATCCTCCAATGTTGTCATCAGACGATGAACAGTGCTCTTATTCAGCCCAACGCGGGTAGCAAGTTCCGTCAAGCTGATATCTCGCTCATTGGCAAAACACATTAATATATCGAGTGCACGCTCCACGGCGCGCACGGTTAGCTTTCCTCGTTCTTCCACCATGTATCTCCCTCTTCGGTTCCATAGTATGGAACATCGTTACAACTAGTATAACTCTCTTCCTTATTTTCGTAAAGATACTAGCTCCATTCTCCCTCATCCTACAAACGTCCCTTGTTTCGACATGTTTTTACAGGGAGATTGCAATATTACGGGACGATTACAATCACCTTACAAATCGCGCAAATCCGTTGACCCTATGCGGATTCCCGCATACGATAATGATACGAAGACAACGTTTACACGAATCAGCTCCCATCGGGACTTTTGTTCTATATGAATTTATTGGGCTCGACACCATTCTGCATTACATCATCGAAGGAGGTCATCTACATGAGCACACCTGTTATTACATCTCCCGCACTACAGCCTGAATGGCTCGGCCCCTCTGGAGCAGCCCCTGCGGTAGCACGGAGACTACGAGTGAAGCATGTAGCCATTGCGCTATCCCTATCGACCTTCTTCGCTGCGATTGTCATCTTCCTTGCTCTGCACGGATTCATCGCATGGATGTTCGCCAATCCGCAAGTACCTCCGCTGTTCTCCAATCCAATGGAGGCCAAAGGGATGAAGTACGAGACGGTATCCTTTCCCGCTCGCGATGGACATACGCTGGTAGACGGATGGTACATTCCATCTGATAAGCCTTCCAAGCGCACCTTAATCTTCAGCCATGGCTACGGGGCCAATCGAGAAGAATATTGGGTGCCGATGTATGACCTCGCCAAATTCGCACATCGACTCGACTACAATGTCATCATGTTCGACTATGGCTTCGCTTCCGAACAGCATCCGACCAAAGCAACAGGCGGCCGTCTGGAGAAAGAACAGCTGCTAGGCGCTGTCAAGCTCGCGAAGGAACGCGGTGCTGAGCACGTCGTCGTATGGGGCTTCTCTATGGGTGCCGGAACGGCGCTTCAAGCAGCACTGCTTACCCATGATATTAATGCCATGATTCTGGACAGCACCTTCCTGCTGGAGCCAGATACGCTATATCATAATTTGCAGCAGTACGCTCCACTGCCGAAGCATCCATCGCTTGATCTGCTGCGTACCTTCTTCCCTGCTGTCAATGGCACAAGCCTGCAGCAAATTCCATACAATGAAGTGAAATCAACGAACTATGAGATGCCGATTCTCTTCGTTCATGGAACAGCGGACTCCAAGGCGCCATATGGAATTGCAGAAGGCATGGCCGCCCATCAGTCCAATAAGCTCTCACAGGCATGGATCGTCCCTAATGCACAGCATGAGCTTATCTATCGCACGCAGCGCAAGGATTACTTGTCAAAGACATCCGCATTTCTGAATGCAGCCTATCGTGCTGATCGCGGTTTGTTCATTGCACAGAACTAACTTCCCTGCTACGCCGATTGAGAAGTTTATAAATTCGACAAGGAAGTTTCACAGGACACGAAATGGAATGAATCGAAGTTGAACCGCAAGCACTCCGCTTGCGGTTTTTTTGTGCCATTTTACATAGGTCAACCTATGAAGCTAATACAATAAAAAGAACCACTTCAATCATAAGGAGGGAGAACATTGCAGCTCATATACGGGCCACTTATGCCTGTGCGTGTGTTGGAAGAGAGTGCCTACTGGAAGCAGCAGGAGAAGAAGCATACAGAGGTCATTCGCGCGATTGTGCCCCAGCTGGAGCCTGAATACGTGCAGCTGCTTGCCCAATGGGAACAGGTTCTGTCACAGACGGAAGATGCAGCGAGGGGACAGCTGCGCACCGCCCTGCAGCAGCCAGATGTCCTTCAGCCAGATCAGCTTCAACAGCTTCAAGAATTGCTCCGCGCTTCTGTATATCAATCCGAGCAATTCGTTCAGCAGCTTGATGCCATCAAGCATAACAGCCAAGCCGTGCAGCATACGGAGCAAGCCCCTGTCGTATTCGATCATATCACGGAGCGATCCCAGTACTTTCTGAATGCCATTAAACCTGTCTTTTACCCAGCAGTAGAGTCCCCAGGAAGCAATAATAACACTCGTTCTAGCAGCAGCTCCTCCCCACCAGCTCGCATTCACGCTGCGGGGAACGAGCCTTCCGCTCATTGGCCGCAACATCAGTATCAGCCCCAGCAACATCAGTATCCCTATCAACAACAATCCATTCAAGGCATTCATGCTCACATTGGCAATACGCGCAGCGCGCAGCCGGAACAGGATGATGAGACAGATGGGGAATCCTTCGTTCCGATTGGCGGACACCGGCTTCCACCTCTTCCGTACCCTTATAATGCGCTTGAGCCTTATATCGATGAGACTACAATGCGTATTCATCATGACAAGCATCACAAGAGCTATGTGGACGGCTTGAACAAGGCCGAGTCGGCGATGGCGGAAGCACGGCGTACCAATAAGTTCGATCTGGTGAAATACTGGGAGAACGAGCTCGCGTTCAATGGGGCCGGTCACTATTTGCACACCATCTTCTGGGATGTAATGAGTCCGCAGGGTGGAGGCAGACCTACAGGCAGCCTGCTGCGCCAAATTGAGCATGACTTTGGCAGCTACGATGCCTTCCGGAAGCATTTCTCGAACGCAGCAGAGAAGGTTGAGGGTGGTGGCTGGACGATACTCGTCTGGAGTCCGCGCAGCCGAAGATTGGAGATTTTGCAAGCTGAGAAGCATCAGAACTTGTCCCAATGGGATGTCGTCCCGCTGCTGCCGCTCGATGTATGGGAACATGCTTATTATTTGAAGCATCAAAATGAACGTCCAAAATATATTTCCGATTGGTGGAATGTCATCAATTGGCCCGCTGTATCCGAACGATTCGAGCAAGCTCGCAAATTGAAATGGACTCCCTTCTAAGCTTACAACATCATTCGATGAATGAGGTGTTTACTTCCTATTTTTCGAGCTTATTCGCCGTTGCGCCGCACCCTTTTCGTTCTATACAATAATAAATGGAAATAGCTGGATTACGTGCGGTTCTGTGCCGCGCTTTCCTTTTGTACCAGAACAATGAGTTATCGACTTCGAAAGGGGTGAGGCGAATTGCTCAGACCTATTGTGAAATGGGCTGGCGGCAAACGCCAACTACTTCCCAGCATCCGTTCCCTTCTGCCTTCGGCAGACTGGACGCGAGCAGCCTACTTCGAGCCGTTCATCGGCGGAGCGGCGTTATTGTTAGCATTAACGCCAGACAACGGGGCCATTAACGACGTCAACCCAGAGCTCATCAACGTGTACCAAATGATAAAGCAGCAGCCAGACCAACTTATCGAAGCCCTTCGCCAGCATCGCAACGACGAAGGCTACTATTATGAAATTCGGGCATGGGATCGGCAGCAAGAAACCTACGCCGCCTTATCCCCTATCGACCGCGCCGCCAGGCTTATTTATTTGAATCGGACATGCTATAACGGCTTATACCGAGTCAATGCAGGTGGCCAATTCAATGTTCCATTTGGGAAATATAAGCGGCCGAACATCATAAGAGAAACAACCATTCGCAGTATGTCCTCCTATTTGAACCGCGCCAATATCCGAATGATGGATGGAGATTTTGCTGAGGCTGTGCTGGAAGCACGCGCCGGCGACTTCGTCTATTTTGATCCTCCCTATGACACCTTGACGCCAACTTCCGCCTTCACTTCGTATGCCAAGGGGGGCTTCGGCCGACCGGAACAACAGCGTCTAGCCAATGTATTTAAGGAACTTAGTGAACGTGGTGTATATGTCATGCTGTCCAATCATGCAACAGACTATATTCATCAATTGTATGAGGGATATCGAATCCATACGGTAAAAGCGAGGCGAAGCATTAATTCCAAAGGTGATGGCCGTGGTGTGATCAACGAGGTCATTATTATGAATTATTGACATGTAAGACGAAAACGTAATCTGTGGATATGCGGGCATTGATTGTACAACCCTATAGGCAGTGCATGCATCAGTCAATCCCGTACTTCTTCTTCGCACGATCGTAAGCTTCCTGGGCGCGATCCCTCCTCGGAAGCTTACTGTTGATGCGCAGAAGGAGCAATAGATTGCAGGCGAGCAAGATGAGAATGGTCATCTCCATCAAAACTCCCATTCTATTCCCTCCTAAAATGAAATCACTAATCTACGAAAAAGTGAACTTGCCATCCATAATTGTGACAGCGGTACCGGTTAAGTATACTCGCTCCTGATGCAGCTCCAGCTTCACAACGCCTTCTCTTGCAGAACATTGACGTCCAGTTAGAGACAACTTGCCAAGCTTAGCTCCCCAATATGGCCCCATCGTGCAATGAGCAGATCCCGTAACCGGGTCTTCATTCACACCGAGCGCGGGGAAAAAACAGCGTGACACGAAGTCAATTCCGTCATGGGCAGATTCCCCCGCTCTCGCTGTAACAAGCACACCAATCGCTTCTTGATCGCACGCCTTAAGCTGTTCCCAATTTGGCTCCAGCGACCGTACAGTCTGTTCCGAATCCACGATGGCCATTAACTCGATTCGGCTTCTAAGTACCTCATGCACCGAGCAGCCTAGCGCTTCCTCCAGACGCACTCGCAGCGCCTCATCCTCTACGGGCATTAGTGAAGATGCTGGGAAATCCAGCGTGATCTCGCATTTGCCCCCGCTTTCCTTATATGCAGCATGGAGAATGCCGCTCTTCGTCTCGAAGGAGACTCTGTCCCCGCTTACAATCCCGCATTGCCGTAATACATGAGCTGTGGCCAGTGTTGCGTGTCCGCATAGATCAACCTCAACCTCAGGCGTGAACCAGCGTAGGCCGAGAGGGAGCTGAGCCCCCTCTTCCCACACTGCATCTACATGAACAAATGCCGTCTCGGATAAATTCATTTCGGATGCAATATGCTGCATCATCGCCTCATCACATTCGTGTTCAACGAGACAGACCGCAGCCGGATTGCCGCGGAATGGCACATCAGTAAAAGCATCTACGATATATACCTTCATGTCCATACCTCCCTTGCCTAAGGGTAGCACAATCATCTTGTCGAACAGGACAAATCTGTTCTATCTCTGTTCTATCTCTGTTCTATCTCTGTTCTATTTCCATCAACTCTAATGGGATCTTACAGAGAAAGGTATGTCTCCGCCGGCACCGCAGCCAGCCATGGACTCGGCTTGCCAACACAGAATACATGAAGCTCATGCATGGCCCGCGTGCAGGATACATACAGCAGTTTTTGTTCATTTGCACGCCCATAGGCAGCTTCCGATGCATCATAGATGACAACTGCATCGAATTCTACTCCCTTGGCCAAATACGAAGGAATAACCAGCGCACCCTCATGGAATGAGGCCGTATCTTGCTCAACAAGGTATATCGAAATTTCATTTTGCAGCGCCTCATATGCTTCCTTGCTCTCTTGAGCCGTCTTACAAATCACGGCTACATTGCGATGCCCTTCCTGCAGCAGTTGACGTACGCGATCTGCGACCAGTCGATCACGCTGCGCTCCGCCCTCCACAACGGTAACTGTCGGCAAATTCCCAGCCCGATCGAACGGCTCAATACGATCGCCGTCCATGGCCAGATAGCGGGCGAACTCCATAATCGGACGAGTTGTGCGGTAGCTTCGCGTCAAGTGGAAAGTTTCCGTAGATGAATTGCCGCGCATATCCGAAGATAGCCAACTGCTGTTAATATCCTGTTCCCCAGCATGCGGATAAATCGCCTGCTCCCAGTCTCCAAGCAGCGTCATGCTGCAGCGCGGGAACATTCGTCTTAACAATGCGAATTGGAACGGTGAGTAATCCTGCGCCTCATCAATGAACAGTTGGCGAATAGAGGTATTCACACGGAACCCCTTAATGCATTCATTCAGATACAGATATGGCGTTGCATCCTCAAACGCCATCTCCCCTGATCGAAGGCGTGCTTCCGTATCTACACATATGGTTCTCCACTCCGCAGGCAGCGTTCCGGCTGCCGCACATCGCTCCGATACATCCGGCATAGCGAACAACTGACGATACGTCCCCTCCATATCAATAAACCCAAGCTTCTTCACCTGTGAATAGAGAGACTTGAAGTGCTCATTCACAATCGATGCAGCAAGCCAGTCTCGTTCACGCTGGAAGTCATCGAAGGTTTCCTCCGAGAACTGCTTCTTGCGCTGCAGCTTCATATAAGCTTCGTGGTATGCATCATCATCCAGCATCTCTACTTCCTCATCCACCCACGGCTTCTTACGTTCTTGCTTCGCCGCGCGATGCAGTTCCCCACGCAGCCACTCGGCCAGCAAGCGCAAACGGTTCGGCAGCGGAAGCGATGCATCATAACGGTAGAGCTGGCTGTGAATTTGCTCTGCAGTTACGAGCACCTCATCGCGGAAGCAAATATCATGGAGCTGCAAGCCTTCTGTCTCTAACCACTGTACGTATGCATGGATCATATCAATATAGTTACGGCTTGCCTTGAAGCGGATCGCTTCCATACGAGCGCTATAGCCCGGTTCTTCTGCAGCTGTCAGTGAATATTCCATTTGCTCGAACGGATGCTCAAGCTTGAAACTGCTGCCTAGGCGGTGCTCCAAATAATCCTGGAAGGTCGTCTGCTCCATATTTCGTTCTCCCAGCTCCGGCAACACTGTCGAGACATAACGGTTGAACAGAGGATTTGGGGAAAATAATACGATCTGCTCCGCCTGCAGTGTTTCCCGATACCGATAGAGCAGGTATGCAATACGCTGCAAGGCTGTCGACGTCTTGCCGCTTCCTGCTGGCCCCGTCACAATCAGCACGCCGCTCCGTTCATTGCGAATGATGCGGTTCTGCTCCTGTT
>NZ_JMDX01000040.1:0-33564 GCF_000935845.1 Paenibacillus sp. E194 | reverse complement strand
TGCTTCTTGGTTATCCCGTAGCGATGTATATGGCGCAGGCAACGCCCAAAATGCGGGGATTCATTACGTTTCTCATTATTTCTCCTTCATCGTTATTAGCGTCGTCATCCGGAATTTCGGTTGGGTGGTCATCTTAGGCGACAATGGCTTCATTAATAACACCCTTATCTCGCTGGGAGTAATCGAGAAGCCGCTGCGTCTGTTGTACAACGAGCTTGGCGTCGTTATCGGTCTTGCAGATTCATTAATTGTCTACATGGTACTTGCGATCGCAACGAGCCTATATGCAGTAGATGTTTCCCTGTATAAGGCCGCAGGGATACTAGGTGCTTCCCGTTCACGGATGTTCTTCAGTGTGACGCTGCCGCTAAGCATGCCTGGCATATTTGCCGGCACGACGCTTGTGTTCAGCTTAGCGATGAGTGCCTTTGTCACGCCTGCACTTATGGGGGGACATCTGTGAAGGTAATGCCGGTTATCGCCTATGAGAAGATGATGGCTGCCTATGATTGGTCGCTTGGCGCAGCGCTTGCCTTTTTGCTTCTTGGCTCGACGCTTGGCCTCGTGGCTCTATTTACACGATTGGTTGAGACGAAACGATATAAGGAGGTGTTCTCGTCATGATGAACGAATCGAAACGATTTCGAATTTCGCCGCTTGGCATCATTACGTTTCTCGTCGTTCTAATGGTCATATCGCCGCTCCTTATTATCGTGCCCACCTCATTTACTTCGACGGGGGTGCTTCGCTTTCCACCAGAGGGCTTTTCGCTGCAGTGGTATGTGAAAATGTTTGACCGTCCAGAGTTCATTGAGTCATTTTGGGTAAGTGTGAAGCTGGCATCCATTACAGCTGTAATCGCGACAATCATTGGTACACTGGCTGCATTCGCACTGCACAAATATAAGCCCAAGGGGAGTGGAGCGATCAACGCGCTGCTCTTGTCCCCATTGACAGTACCTTCATTGATTATAGGGATATCTGCACTTCTATTTTTTACGAGAATTGGACTTGCTGGTACCTTTACGGGGTTGCTGCTCTCTCATATCTTGATCTCGGTACCATACGTCGTACGGCTTGTGCTGACCGGGCTCAGTTCCTTCGATTATACATTGGAGCGGGCTGCGGCTATTCTAGGTGCGAATCCGATTCGCACGTTTTGGGACATTACCCTGCCGGTTATCCGGCCTGCTATTTTCTCAGGAATGGTGTTTGCGTTTCTGACGTCATTCGATAATGTCACGGTATCCTTATTCTTAATATCTCCATCAACGACAACACTTCCGATGGCTATCTTCAATTATATGCAGGAATCGTTAACACCGCTTGTCGCGTCTATTTCTTCCATCATGATATTGCTAAGTCTCGTATTTATCTTCATCTTAGAACGGGTATACGGATTGGATCGCTTGTTCGGCTCCAATTCGCAATCCCATTAAGGCAGGTAAAGTAGATATGAAATTCATAGAGCAATTGGAACGGTGGCTGCCCGAAATGCTTGCCCTGCTGGAGCAGAGTGTGAATATGGATTCCCCATCAACGAATAAAGAGTTAACCGACCGGATGATAGATTGGTATGAGAATTGCTTCAAGAAGGAACTTGGTGCAGTAGTAGAACGAGTCCCGAATGATAGATATGGAGATAGACTCGTCGTTCGCGTAGGCAGCGGTCCGAGGAACATATTGCTCGTAGGCCATGCGGATACCGTATGGCCTGCGGGAGAGACGAAGAGAAGGCCATTCCGCGTAGACAGCAAACGGGCTTATGGGCCCGGTGTATATGATATGAAGGCGAGCTTGATCCAAGCATTATTTGCGATAAAAATTCTACAATTTACAAACAGACTTCCCGAACAGCTATCAATTGTGTTATTAATTAATAGTGATGAAGAAATTGGAAGTCCAACTTCGCGACAATGGATTGAATTCTATGCGAGAGACTGCGAGGCGGCCTTCGTGCTAGAGCCGCCGATGGAGCCTACTGGAGCATTGAAGACAGCTCGCAAGGGTAGTGGTCGATTCTATCTATCTGTTGAGGGACAAGCAGCACATGCGGGAGTTAATCCCGAATCGGGCGTATCTGCTGTCGAAGAGTTAGCACATCAAATTATTCACCTTCACCGTATGTCGGACCCAGAACGTGGCATACATGTGAACGTTGGTAAAATAAGCGGTGGAATTGGAGCCAATGTGGTAGCCGATTATGCCGAAGCAGACATTGATGTGCGCGTCCGGACGATGGAAGATTTCAATCTATTTGTAGAGAGGATTCATGGACTTGCTTCAATTCATCCCGATGTTCGTCTCCGATTGACTGGAGACATGAATCGTCCCCCTATGGAGCGGACAGATTCGATTGCGAAGCTGTATCAGATAGCTAGAGAAGCAGCGAGAGAACAATTGAACTTGGAGTTGGAGGAGACAAGCACGGGCGGTGTAAGCGACGGAAATTTCATAGCAGCATGTGGAGCACCAACGCTCGATGGGCTAGGTGTGCGCGGAGATGGCGCACATTCACCGTCGGAGTTTATTTGGCTGCATGAATTGCCGCGTCGAACTGCATTGTTGGCTAGTATACTGGAACGTCTGTAACGTTAAGGAAGCAGTTGATTCAGGGGAGAGTGCAAGCCATGGCCAAGTCACTAGGTTCAAGCACGAATATTATTATTCGAATGGAAATTGACAAGCATGTATGTACATTTGCTCAGATTGCAGCAGCAATCGGCGAGAGCGGCGGGGATATTGTTGCGATAGACGTCATTCGCGGCACACCGGCATTTACAGTACGTGACGTTACGGTCAATGTGTATGATGGCAGTGTAGGTGATCGCATCGTACAGCGGTTGAAGCAGCTGAAGGGTGTTACGATCGTGAACGTCTCGGATCAGACATTCCTGATGCACCTCGGCGGCAAGATTGAAATGACCCCGAAAGTACCGATTCGTAACCGCGACGATCTGTCACGCGTGTATACGCCAGGCGTTGCCCGTGTATGTATGGCCATCCACGAAGATCCTAACCGCGCCTATACGCTGACGATTAAGCGGGATACGGTTGCCGTCATCTCGGATGGAACGGCAGTGCTGGGGCTTGGCAATATTGGAGCATTGGCAGCAATGCCAGTTATGGAAGGGAAGGCAATGCTGTTCAAGCAGTTTGCCAATGTAGATGCGTTCCCGATCTGTCTGGATACGCAGGACACGGAAGAAATCATACGAACGATTGAAGCGATTGCGCCGGCATTTGGCGGCATTAACTTGGAAGACATATCGGCACCGCGCTGCTTTGAAATTGAGCAGAGACTAAGCGAGAAATTGGATATTCCCATTTTCCACGATGATCAGCACGGTACATCTGTAGTCATGCTGGCGGGAATTCTCAATGCGTTGCGCATCGTTGGCAAGTCGATCGAGGATTGCAAGATCGTGCTGTGCGGCGTAGGTGCAGCCGGAATGGCATGCACGGAGATGCTGCTCACAGCAGGAGTTGTGAATATCATTGGTGTCGATCGTCAGGGTGCGCTAGTACGCGATACTGTGTATGAAAATGAAGCTTGGAATCGGTACGCATCGAAGACGAATCCGAACTTAGAGAGCGGTTCTCTGAGTGATGTTATTCGAGGTGCAGATGTATTTATCGGCGTATCCGGGCCAGGTGTATTGAAGAGAGAGGATGTCATGACAATGGCTTCCGACCCAATCGTATTTGCTATGGCCAATCCGACTCCAGAAATCGATCCGGACGAAATCGAAGATATTGCTCGCATTATTGCAACAGGCCGTTCGGATTACCCGAACCAAATCAATAATGTTCTCTGTTTCCCAGGGCTGTTCCGCGGCGTGCTAGATTGCCGTGCGTCCAAGGTGACAGAACGTATGAAGCTGGCAGCGGCACATGCAATTGCTGAGGTTGTTCCTGCTGATGAGCTGAATGAACTCTATATTATTCCAAGCGTCTTTAATGCACAAGTTGTGCCGAAAGTTCGTGATGCGGTCGTAGATGCGGCCTATGCGGATGGCGTGGCACGCAGACGTGATTACAGAGACGTGAACAAAGGGGTATAATCTACACGTTATGTACACGTTATTGACCGACGAATCTCTACAAGAAGCTTATCAGGAAGCTGTTCGTATGCAATTGGAGGCTACATTTGTCTATATGCTTCTTGCTGAAATTGAATCTCGTAGGAAGCGGATAAGTCTCGAGGCTTCCTAATGCACCTTGTTCTGCTTGCGTTTCATGCTTAGAAATACATTTGAAAACCATCATACATGACAGCCACTCTTTCAAACTACGATGTCTGAAAGGGTGGCTGTTTTATATGTAGGACAGCAAATATTTAAAAAGTAGAGGAAAAACACAAAAAAATGAAATAAAACACTAGAAAATACCATATTTATCAAACGTTATTATTGACGATTTGGAATATGTAGGTACAATATGCCTATAATGCGTTACTTGGATCATGCTTTTAAGCTTCTATGGTTTTATGCTTTTGTGTGGTAAATCGTTACAGGAATTGACCACTGCTAACAACATTAGTGTTGTGGTGAACCAAGAAAATGATAGTTTACAAGAATTTATGATGAGAAAGGGAGAATGGTCATGGTGAAATCACGTCGTCATCTTGTGATGGCTGCAATTATGTCGCTTCTGATGCTGTTCGCAGCTGCTTGTGGGAATGGTGGAGCTGCCAATAATTCCACTAGTGAAGGAAGCGGAGGAGCTGCGGGCTCTGCTGAAGGCAAGAAAGTCAAAATTGGAATTACGCAGGTTGTCAACCATGCATCCCTCGATGAAGCCTATAAAGGCTTCGTTCAAGCATTGAAAGATAATGGTTATGTCGAAGGAGAGAACTTAGTACTGGATTATCAGAATGCTCAGGGTGATCAGACAAATGCAGCTACGATCGCGCAGAAATTTGCGACGGGCGGAGTGGATCTCATTTTAGGGATTGGTACATCGGTTTCTCAAGCTGCAGCGAAGGAGACGAAGGATATTCCTGTGCTGTTTACGGCGGTTACGGATCCTGTAGGAGCGGGTCTCGTGCAGAGCATGGAGAGCCCTGGCGGCAATGTGACGGGAACGACAGATCTGCATCCGGAAGCGATCTCCAAGCTGATGGAGTTCATTAAGGATAATGTCAAAAATATTGCATCAGTAGGCATCATCGCGAATGAAGGCGAGCAAAACACCGTTGTCAATGTCCAGAAAGCAGAGGAAGCTCTAACAAAGCTCGGGCTATCGGTTGTCAAAGCTCCTGTAACGAATAGCTCGGAAGTGAAGCAAGCTGCGGAATCGCTTATTGGCAAGGTACAGGCCATTTATGTTCCTTCTGATAATACAGTCGTAAGTGCGTTGAACTCGGTTATTGGTGTGGGCAATGACAATAAGATTCCAGTGCTCGTTGCAGAGAAAGATTCAGTAAAGAACGGCGGTGTTGCTTCCTTCGGCTTCGAATATTTTGATCTAGGTTATACGACTGGCAAGATGGCTGTTGAAATCCTTAAGGATGGCAAGAAGCCAGCTGATGTTCCTGCGCGTATTCCTGAATCTCTCGATTTGGCGTTGAACATGAAGGCTGCAGCTGCTCAAGGATTCGACGTATCGGATGCGATGAAGCAGCAGGTGAAGCCGGAGAACTTATTCCAATAACGACGGCAGGCATTGCTTCTGCACACGCGGGAGACGTCAGGCAGCAGCATCCTGCTTTATCGAACAGTTCTATGAGGTTCTAATCGCGCATCAAGTGTAAGCAGGCAGACGTACTACCGCACTACATACGGCCTGTACGATAACGGCTTGGCGACCGCAATTATAGTGGTCGTTCGGGTTGATTTCGATGCGGGCCGTTCGTTCATTTATCGAATCGAGGAAGGAGCGATGGCTCGTGGATGGATTTGGATTAGCGATGCTGAAATCAGCCGAGTTAGGCGTGTTATATGCTGTAATGGCATTAGGGGTATATTTGACATTTCGCATACTTGATTTTCCCGATTTAACGGTAGACGGAAGCTTCACGACGGGTGCAGCGATCGCTGCATTATCAATAACTTCGGGCATATCGCCTTGGATTGGCACGCTGCTCGCATTTCTCGGTGGTGGAATTGCAGGCATGATTACGGGTCTTATTCATACGAAGGGGAAAATCAACGCACTTCTATCTGGCATATTGATGATGATTGCCTTGCATTCCATTAATTTGCGGATTATGGGCAAGGCCAATATCGGCCTGATGCAGAATGAAACGCTGCTGACGCCTCTATCGCATGGATTTACGCTGCTTTTGGTAATGGGAGCATTTGCGCTGCTTATTAAATTTGGTCTGGATTGGTTTTTGCGTACGGAAATTGGTTTGTCACTGCGCGCGACGGGGAACAATCCGCGGATGATTCGCAGCTTCGGTGTGCATACCAACAATACGATTATTCTTGGCGTCAGTCTCTCGAATGCACTTGTTGCTCTATCAGGCGCACTTGTCGCGCAATCCCAAGGGTTCGCGGATATCCAATCCGGGGTAGGCATGATTGTTGTGGGGCTGGCCTCTGTCATTATTGGTGAGGCGATATTTGGCCATCGCACGATCATGCGTGCTACGCTAGCTGTGGTGCTAGGTGCTGTGCTGTATCGGGTCATTATCGCGATTGCTTTGCGAATGCAAATGAATGCAACCGATTTGAAGCTGCTCACAGCAGTTATCGTTATTGTTGCCTTAACGATACCGATGATTCGCAAGTCATGGAATCAACGTCGTGCAAGCAAGCTTCGTGCTATCCAGATGATTCAAAAGGGCGGTGAATAGAGATGCTGCATGTCAATCAGGTAAGTAAGTTTTTTAATGCAAACACGGCTGATGAGAAGATGGCATTGTCTCATATTCAACTGCATTTACAACCAGGCGACTTCGTTACGGTTATAGGCAGCAATGGAGCAGGCAAATCGACCCTAATGAATATTATTTCCGGAGTGATCGCACCTGATGTAGGCAGCGTCTCGTTAGATGGTCATGAGGTAACATCCATGTCAGAACATCGCCGGAGTCGCTGGATCGGTCGTGTGTTCCAAGACCCGATGGCTGGAACGGCACCGGATATGACGATTGAGGAGAATATGTCCATTGCCCTGCGCCGTGCAACGAGACGGGGACTGGGATTCGGTGTTACGCGTGCTCGCCGAACCTTGTTCAAAGAGGAATTGTCCAGACTTAAGCTTGGTTTGGAGAATCGCTTGAGCGCTAAGGTGGGATTATTATCTGGCGGTGAGCGTCAAGCCTTAAGCTTATTGATGGCCACGTTCACGCAGCCTAGTATCTTGCTGCTTGATGAGCATACGGCAGCCCTTGATCCCGGCCGAGCAGAGCTTATTACCCGTCTAACAGAAGAGATTGTGCGAGCATCAGCGCTTACTACGCTCATGGTGACACACAACATGGAGCAGGCCATTCGGCTAGGCAATCGCCTTATCATGATGGATAAGGGGAAAATCGTGCTTGATATTCCGTCGAAGTCGAAGCAGACATTAACGGTAGATTCCTTGCTTCGCGAGTTCGAGCGTGTTCGTGGGGAGAAATTTGTGGATGATCGGGTTGTGCTCGGAGGATAGTCCCAAGATATGTTTGAAGATACTTGAAGAGAACCTACAGGAATTAGATCGGCATAAGACGTTATAAATGTGGGGGAAGCGGGAAGTCTATAAGTGGAGGTGAGTGATATGCCGCATAACAAAGCGCAGCGAATTCATCAGCAACAGAATCAGGCCAGCGTCATGGAGGAGCAGATAACTCCGAAGACCGGCAAGATTGCCCACCGTGCAGCAAGCTTGAACCAGATTCCGAAGCAGCAAGGCTAGACGGATACTCATTCATTACATGGTGCCTGATGCCTCGTACTTCCGGAAGAAGGAATAACTTGCGTGCAATACTGACCCTCCCAACTCATGGATGACAGACGACAAAGCACAAGACAAAGGAGTGTAAACAAATGGCACATAAACAACAAGGACATTCCCGTCAAAATACGACGACACGTACTTCAGATGCCAATAATGCAAAAGGCAAACATAAGTAACTGCATTAACAATTAAGCATGTATACAGAAATCATGTTGGCTTATCCTCGACATTGCAGTTATGAAGTATTGCTGTTCCTGTTGTCTAACGCCTTTCAAGGAGGATGCCAAATCGATGGATCATCTGAATCTGGAGAGCGACTATTCCTGCTCTCAGGCAAGTACCGATTTGCCGAAGCTTAAGGCAGAACTTGAATCGCTTCGTTCAAAGGCGATTGGAGGCGTGTCTTATGATCTGGAGCAGGAACTCAATCGAGTAGAGAATCAAATCCACTTTATTAAAAATAAGTGTTCCCTGCGTTAAATGATTGTATCGATCAGAAAGAGCGTTCACCATGTCTGCTTATGCAGACGTAGTGAACGCTCTTCTTATTGAGTATGATCGATTAGGTCGTAGGGACAGCAGAAGCCGAACTCGTTCCAAGCTTCGTACTGGAAGAAACTGCAGCGGCATGCTCTACAGGTGCAGCGACTGAACCTTGCTGGAGCTGGTACATCTTATAGTAGCGTCCTTGCAGTTCCATAAGCTCATCATGGGAGCCTTGTTCTACAATCTCACCACGATGCAGCACAAGAATCACATCCGCACTGCGAATCGTCGATAAGCGGTGGGCAATGATGAATGTGGTACGTCCACGCTTCAATACATCGAGTGCCTCTTGAATCAGAGCCTCTGTCTCCGTGTCAATGTTCGCAGTTGCCTCATCCAAGATTAAGATGGAAGGCTGGAACGCTAGAGCACGAGCGAAGGATATCAACTGACGCTGTCCGGCCGAGAGTGTACTTCCCTTCTCGATAACCGGCTCATCGATACCGTTCGGAAGCTGCTTCAATATTCGATCTGCGCCGACGGCCTTCAAGGCGTCTTCCACCTGCTGACGCGAAATGCGCGGATCGCCGAGACTGACATTGCTGGCGATTGTTCCGGTGAAGAGGAACGGATCTTGCAGCACGATTCCCATATGCTCACGAACCCATTGCTTCGGTACGCTTGTAATAGGCGTGCCGTCGATGCGGATTTCCCCTTTTTGCGGGTCATAGAAACGGAAGAGTAGGTTCATGATCGAGCTCTTTCCGGAACCAGTATGGCCGACGAGAGCAACCGTCTGTCCTGGCTTCGCTTCAAAGTTAATATCCTTCAGGACATAGTCTTCCTTGTATGCGAAGGATACACGGTCGAACTCGACATGCCCCTTATAGCGAGGCATGGAGCCTTCGTCCAGTTCCTCCCCATACTCATCCATCAGTTCGAATACGCGGCCAGCCGATACAAGGGATGAATCCAGATTGGCCAGCTGGTTCACCATTCCGATAATTGGATGGAACAAGCGGTTCAACAGATCGGTGAATGCATACAGCACACCCAGCGTGATGATGCCGGAGCCGCTCAAGGAAGCGCCGGCGAAATACCAGAGCACAACCGCAAATGCGATGTTGCGCAATACATTAACCAAGTTGTGCGAGGTGAATGCATTCAAGTTCAACATCTTATTTTGGTACGTAAAGTATTCGTCGTTCATGGCATTGAATTCATCCATTGTGTGACGCTGACGGCCGAATGCACGAATGACAGGCATCCCTTGAATGGATTCATTAATCATTGCGTTAATGGAGCTAAGTCGTGAGCGAATGATTTTGTTATAGCGGGTTGCAAACTTACGGTACAGAATAACCCATAGAACGATAAGCGGTAGCACGAACATACAGACGAACGCCAATCTCACGTCCAAAATGAATAAGGCTACATAAATTCCGGATATCGTAATAATCCCGGATGTAAAGTTGGCAAGCACTGAGACGAACAAGTCTTTCACTGCTTCTGTATCATTGGTAACTCGAGAGACAACCTTGCCTGCGGGCAAGTTATCAAAGTACGGAATAGGCAGACGCTGCACATGTGCATAGACATCGCCGCGAAGTGTGCGAATAACCCGGTTCGCAGCCGTTTGCAAGCCAAGCGTCTTGCCGAAGCTCATGAAGATGCTGACGACGAGCAAGCCAAAATAGAGAGCCATCAACCTCACGATGCTTGCAATTTCCGGTTCATAGAAACGCAATATCTCTTGCAAAGACAATGCGACAGCAGGGGAGCTATAAGCCTTATCGCCCGTTCCGATCGTCAAGGTTCCATCCTTGAATATCCGCTCACCCGTTGCTTGTTCAGGAATGTGTCCATTCACGAATAGGAATTGGGAGCCGACCTGCAGGATACGTGCTTCAGCGCCCTTGGCTTCACCAGGTTCAAAGCGATCCTCGCGCTTCAGCGTGCGGCCATTGTAAGTGACGGTACCTTCTGCTGTTGCATTGGCTTCAAAATAGGGCTTCTCAACCCCTAATATATGCTTGTCGATAATCGTCTTGGCAATGAATGGGCCGGACAGCTCTGCTGCCACAGCCAGCGCCAACATGAGTAGTGCAAGTATGAATGTGCCTTTATATTTCAACGCATAGCGCCATAATCGTCTCCCTACATGACGAGATGCTTCTTTTTGTTGTTCCATTTCCAAGTTGTATTTCCTCCCTTCTTACAATCCCGACTCCAATTGCTGGCGGTCATATTGTTCCTTATACCAGCCGCCTTGCTGGAGCAGTTGCTCGTGCGTACCTTGCTCGACGATGCGGCCGTCATCCATGACGATAATCATGTCCGCATGCTCGATGGCGGAGAGACGGTGTGTTGTAATGAGTGTCGTCTTGCCGGCACGCTGCTCGCGAATGTTCTTAATAATATTTGCTTCTGTCCGTGCATCTACAGCAGAGAGGGCATCATCCAAAATAAGCAACTCTGGATCCTTAATGAAGGCGCGAGCCAGAGACACACGCTGCTTCTGTCCGCCAGACAGCGCAACACCCTTCTCCCCAACGATGGTGTCGATACCGTTGACCAGGGTAGGAAGATCATGTGTGAAGGACGCTGTATCAATGGCATTCATCACATCTTGTTCCGTACCATGTTCTGAACCATGTAGAATATTTTCCTTCACGGTCTTGGAGAATAGAATTTGCTCTTGCGGCACATAACCGATCCAGCTCTGGAGTTGATCCATTGGAATTTGATCGAGCGGCACGTCATTAATTAAGAACTGACCGTTCCCGATCGGGTATTCCCGCAGCAATTGTTTAATGAACGTTGACTTGCCGCTGCCGGTACGCCCGACAATGCCCAGCGTCTGACCTTTGCGCAGCGTAAGTGTAATGTCCTCCAGATTAGGCACTGTCGACGATGGATACTGGAATTTATAATGCTTCCAAGTAAAGGTCGCAGGAGTCTCGACTTCCTTCGGTTGCGCTGCATCCTGTACATCTGGGGTATAATGAAGAACTTCGTTTACCCGATCCATTGCGGCATTCCCGCGCTGCATGACATTAATAAGTTCGCCGATGGCAAACATTGGCCAGATCATGAATCCAAGGTACATATTGAATGTCAGCAATTCACCTAGTGTCATCTCATTATGAATAATCAGATAAGCACCGAATCCAAGCCCGATCATGTAGCTAAGCCCGATAAATAAGCGAATAACCGGATCAAACAGCGCATCAATTTTGGCAACAGCGACATTCTTCTCATACACGTCCTGTACGATGTTGCGGAAGTGTTGTTCATCTGACTTCTCTTGTACGTAGGCGCGGAGTACGCGCACGCCGCCAACCGATTCAAGCACCTGGTCATTCATCTTCCCGAATGCATCCTGCGCAATTGTATAGCGCTCATGAATCTTCTTGCCGAAGACCTTCATGGCAATGGCAATGAAGGGCAGTGGGAGCAGTACTGCAAGTGTCAGCTTCCACTGCATGAGAAGCATAGCAACGAGTACAGTAGCCAAAAAAGCGGTCGAGTCGGTTAACGTAAGCATGCCGAAACCTGTTGTCATCGCGACAGAACGCAGGTCATTCGTTGAGCGTGCCATTAAGTCACCGGTACGGTTCTTTTCGAAAAATGGCGGTGTCATCTTCAGGAAATGGCGCATCAGCTTGGAGCGCAGCTTGCGTTCCACAAGGTTGGCCCCTCCAAATATCTGATACATCCATACGTACGTAATTCCATAAATAATCACCATGGAACCTAGAATGTAAAATAGGTACTTCGTAAGGGACTGCCAAGTAACCGTTCCCGTTACGATATCATCGATAGCAATGCCTAGCAGTCGGGGAGGCAGAAGTTCAAGCACGCCTACTGCGATGAGCAGGGTAACCCCGATTAAGTATCTCGTTTTGTGTTCTTTGAAGAACCAGCCGAGCTTTCCTAGTACGGAAAACATACATTCACATCCTTTGTCATTTGTTGCAGATTGATCGTAAGACAATAAAAAAAGGGCATACCGTTCGTAAACGATATCCCTTGATGAATAAGGTCATATGTACGAGCGGTGTCGCCCGTTGTCTAATCCTGATTCCACGATCCGAATTCAATCATGGCACTTGATTGTCGATTATCCAATCAGTACCTTATGATTTATCGAAATGGACTCATTCTTCCGTTCAATCTAATCGTTAGAAACCAATCAGATCGCTCGGTTCAGCAGGGCTCCACTGATATGAAATTGCTTGTGCTGTGTTATCAATGTGTTGATTTAGCAATTGTACTGTCAACATGGAGTTTACCTGCCTTTCTGCATAAATTTAGTTGGACGATTCATTGTAATCGTCCTGTCTGCTTGTTGATTCTAGCACTGCGGATGAAATATTGTCAATCATTTTGTTGCACAAATTTAACATTTGACGTACCTAATCCCATCGATCATATACGCTGCTGAACTGCTAATATGCGGCAGCTAAAACAGCTGCTATATGAGCGAAACAGCCCTAATAGGTGATTTGCCGTATATCAGGAATCATCGTATGATGAAGATGATTCGAGGTCATCGTTATGATTTCCCGAGCAGCAATGACAGTATGCCTGCTGCAATGAGAGGACCGACCGGGACACCGCGGAACAAGGCTACGCCAAGTACGGTGCCTACGAGCAGACCAGCGACCACAGTTGGAGATTGAGTCATTAATTGGGCACCACGGCCTCCCAAATACGCAACGAGGATTCCGACGGCGATAGCTAACAGCGACTTCCAATTCATAAAGGATTGCGCGATCGTATCGATGGACATCTTGCCGCTTGCAATCGGTGCCATGACTCCGATCGTCAAGATAATGATGCCAACGGTTAGTCCGTACTTCTCAATCCAAGGGAATAGGCTCTGCATGTTCGTCACGCGGAGCAGCAGAAGAACGACCATTGCGATCGTAACGGTAGAATTGCCGCTTACAATGCCGAGTCCTGCAAATCCGAGCAGGATGAGGGATGAAATATCTAGTTGTGACATGGTATGTATCTCCTTTCACATTCGTTGACAAGAATAGCATATTTCCTACATATTGAAAATAAAACAGAGCGGGGTGCGTATCGATGAGCAACACAGTAATCATCACAGGGTTTGACCCATTTGGCAATGAAACGATTAATCCTTCTTGGGAGGCAGTTAAGCTGCTTCATGGTCGCAGTATTGGATGTTACGACGTTCATGCCATCCAGCTTCCAACCTCGTTCGAGCGGGCCGGAACCGTGCTGGCAGAAGCAATGGAGCAAGTGAAACCGGAAGCCGTGATCTGTGTCGGTCAAGCCGGAGGCAGACCGGATATTACACTGGAACGTGTAGCCATTAATTTGAAGGATGCACGCATACCTGATAATGATGGGGCGCAGCCAACCGATGGAGCCATTGTCGAGAATGGGCCAGTTGCCTATTGGGCCCGTATGCCTTTGAAGGCAATTCGCGCGGCTGTACAAGAAGAGGGCATCCCTTGCTCGATTTCCTATACAGCGGGAACGTTTGTGTGTAATGCGATATTTTACCAGCTGATGCACCTTCTTAATGAGCAGCAAGGTCCAAATCATAAGCGCGGTGGATTTATTCATATCCCTTTTTTGCCCGTACAGGCAGCTCGTTATTCCAACATGCCAAGTATGTCGCAGGATGATGTGGTGAAGGCGCTTGAAACGGTCATTCTTCACTTAGACGATGCGGAGAGCACAAACGAAAGTGCAGGGACGTTACACGGAGCCTAAGTTTAGGATATAATAGTACTTTTCGATACAGATCCTAAGAGGATTCGAATCGGCCAGCAGGCGGAAAGGAGTTGCAAGGTGAACGAACAACCATCCATGAGGGATGAGGAAGAATTATATCTAACAGGCGTTCTTCGCTTAATGGATCGCCAGATCGCTGCATTAGAAACGACCGCTGAGGAACGTCAAGCAGAAATTGTGGAGATGAAGCGCCAATTCTGGGACGAGGTATCGGTCGATAATGACGAGATGTTCGAGACGTATGTGAGCATCATGCAGCAGGCGAAGGACTTGGCAAGTCACGAACGCGTACAGAAGCATGCAGCCAAATGGCTGAACAAGCTGCGCAAGCATATTCAGGCGCCTTACTTCGGGCGCGTTGACTTTATAGAAGATGGAGACATGGAGATACTACCAGTCTATATCGGGCTCATGTCCGTGTCGGATGAAGAGAGCGGAGAACATCTTGTTTACGATTGGCGTACGCCGATTGCTGGGTTGTTCTATGATTATGCGCCAGGTCCGGTGCAATATCGGACTCCAGCAGGAGTTATTGAAGGAGAGATGACGCTCAAGCGTCAGTTCCTCATTCGAAATGGCCGCTTGGAGGCTGTTTTCGATACAGGTATTCAGATCGGCGACGATATGCTGAAGGAGATGCTGAAGCGGAGCGCTGACACGAAGATGAAGAGTATCGTAAGCACGATACAGCGTGAGCAGAATGCGATTATCCGGGATGACCTCCATGATGTGCTTATTGTGCAGGGAGCGGCAGGAAGCGGCAAGACGTCAGCAGCTATGCAGCGAATTGCGTATCTGCTGTACAAATATCGCAGCAGTATGCGTTCCGAGCAAATTATCTTATTCTCACCGAATGATCTATTCAATGATTACGTGTCTAGCATATTGCCTGAGCTCGGCGAGGAGAACATGACGCAGACGACGTTCCAATCTTATATCGAGCATCGGCTCGTCACCGGGCGTAACATTGAGGACATTTATGACCAGACGGAACGCCTCATGCAGGGCATGGAACGCTGGACAGCTTCTAGAGAGGCAAGAGTCGAAGCGGCAGCGGCAAGATGGAAAGCTTCGGCGGGGTATCAGCAAGTTCTCGATCGCTACATTGAGTCATTGCAGCAGGAAGGCATGCGCTTCATTCGCTTCGGAACGCCGAAGCGGACGATTATTAGCACCGAACAGCTTGCGGAGCAATTCTATGGCCAGCTTGCGGATTGGTCATTGCCTGCTCGGATGGACAAGCTGAGAGATTGGCTGCTGGAACAGCTTCGTGCTTGGGCAGTGAAGGAACAGAAGCGTGTCTATCGCAAGCTGCAGCAGCAGCCGAATTATTTAGGGACGGAAGAAGAGCTTCGCGACTTGAGCCGCAAGCAGGTGAACAAGTGGTTGAAGCGGTTCCGCAAGCAGGCGAAGGAGCTTCGCTTCGTCGATTGGGAAGAGATGTATTGTGACTGCATGCGCAAGCTTGAGCATTGGGTACGTCAGACAGATGGTATCGCGAGCGTCAATGAAACCATTGACGTGGAGACGATACGGGCAATTGGCCAGCGGGCAGTAAATCAATTCGAATCAGGGATGATTCCATTTGAGGATGCTTCCCCATTGCTGTATTTAATTGAAAGTGTAGAAGGATTCGACACCTTTAACCATATTCGACATGTGGTGATCGATGAGGCGCAGGACTACTCGCCGTTCCAATATGCGTTGCTAACTCGATTATTCCCACGCAGCCGCTTCACGATATTGGGCGATTGGAATCAAGCGATCTACGAATCGAATCGTATGGGGTCTGCGTCCGCGCTGCAAGCTGTATTCTCAGAGAAGAAGTCCGATGTTATTACGCTTCGGAAGAGCTATCGCTCCACTCGAAATATTATGGAGCTCGCGAGCAGTGTGCTGCCGAATGGCGAGAAGGTAGAGCCTTTCAGTAGAGAGGGTGAAGAGCCGATTCTCATTCGCTGCGAGGACGAGGAGGAGCAGCTCGATCAAGCCAGTAAGCAGCTATCGGCATGGACTGAGGCAGGGGAGCTTGCTTCCATCGCAATTATTACGAAGGATGAAGCGACAGCGGCGCAGGTTCACGAACGCTTGCAGCACAGCTTCCCGCAATTGAAGCGGGTATCGAAGCATACGAAGCAGTTTGTATCCGGACTATGGGTTGTCCCATCCTACTTGGCGAAGGGTCTTGAATTCGATGGAGTTATTGTATTTGACGCGCAAGAGCAGGCTTATGGGAATGAAGCAGATCGCAAGCTGTTCTACACGGTGTGTACGCGAGCGATGCATCGCCTTGCCTTGTTGGCAGTTGGATCAGTGACACCGTTCCTTGATCCATGGAACCAAGGAAGAAGCTAACGGATAACAACTTATATGTACGCAATTGAAAAAGCGCCATGTGACATTGTATCGGGAATCCGATCCTTGCCACAGGCGCTTTTTTTCAAATGGATAATGTTATCGTGTATTCGCCATTACGATGCGCATAATCATCTGCGATGGCTTGGATATCACGGTACGATGCTTCCGCTCTATCTATCAGACAGGAACTGCCCATAATGTGGAGTCTATTTCTTCATATCCTCAATCGATTGAATATTAACATAAGAAGGGACGACGAGACCAATTTTGGTACCGTTCAAATTCGGGCCAAGATCGTCCACATTATTTTGGAAGCGCTCATAATAGTCCTTATGGGTAGTAGGCAGCCAAGCTGCAACAATTGCGTCAACGTCGCCATTGGCAACACCTGTCCACATTGGACCAGCCTCTACCTGAATCAGATCGACCTTATACCCGACTTCATTTTCTAATACGGATGCAATGATATTTGTACTCGCTATTTCGGAATCCCAAGCCACATATCCAAGCTTGAGCTTCTTACCCTCAACCTTGTCGACTCCGCTCGTCCAAGCCTGGACTTTGTCTGTATTCGCTTCGATCCAAGCCTTAGCTGCATCCTTCGGCTCCTGACCATCATGAATGTCCACCATTACCTTCGCCATGTCTTCAGCCGTCCATTCGAATAGATCCAATGTCTTGTACGCACTTGGCTCATCTTCCTTCAATCCCTTGCGAGCAATCGTATGAATCTCCTCATCGCCGCCGTAGATTCCCTTTGGATCCTCTAAGTATTTCAATTCATACTTCGCGAACATCCAATGTGGCGTCCAACCCGTAATAATGATAGGCTCCTGCTTCTTGATTGCTTTATCCAGAGCGGCAGTCATCGCCGCCCCGGAGCCTTCGATCAGCTTCCAATCGGTCAGATCATATTCCTTAAGAGCTGCTTCCGTCGATTGCATAATGCCTGCACCGGCATCAATTCCGATAATCTTATAATCAACCTGCTTCCCGATGCTGTCACCTGTTGAACTCGCGGTTCCATCATTGCCAGCCGTGCTGCTTGATGAGTCAGTGCATCCGGCCAAAGTCCAGCCTAACATAGCAACAAGTCCAACCAGCACCCAATACTTTGTACGACGCTGTTTCATTTCCATCACGCTCCTTGTTTATTCGTTTTCCGTTTTTTCAGCCATTGTTGAGAGAAACGATCTAAGATGATGGCTAACAGTACAACAGACAGTCCTGCCTCGAATCCCTTGCCGATTTTAAGCATTGTGACAGCCCGATAGACTTCGGTGCCAATCCCTTGTGCCCCGATCATGGATGCGATCACGACCATGGATAGCGTCAGCATGATGGTCTGATTCACGCCGGCCATTAGTGTCGGCATGGCTACGGGAAGCTGTACCTTCCATAAGGTCTGCATGGATGTAGAGCCGAACGCAGAAGCGGCTTCGATCATGTCGTGCGGAACTTGACGTATGCCGAGTTCAGTTAGACGAATGGTAGGAGGAACGGCAAAAATAATAGAGGCGATCACGCCAGGAACGATTCCTAGGCCGAATAGAAATACGGCGGGAAGCAGGTATACAAATGCCGGCATCGTCTGCATGAAGTCCAGTATTGGCTTAACAATGCGGGACAATCGGTCTATTTTCCCACAAGCGATGCCTAGCGGGACGCCGATGATGATTGATAGGATCGTGGCGACAATTACGAGTGCAAGTGTATTCATTGTGGGTTCCCAGTATCCAAGCCAGTCAATGATAAAGAGCCCGATAAGCGTAAGCAGCGATAGTGACCAGCGGCCGATGACAAAGGCAAGCAGTGCGGCCATGAAGATGAACACATAAGACGGTGGCAGCAAAAAGAGATCCGAGATGCCCTCAACGATTCGCTCAATCCATTTGGAGAGCAGTCGGAACCATCCATCTGCGTTCGTGCTTAGCCAATTGACGGCGTGCTCGACCCAATCACCGATTCTCAGCTGCATCGATTGTCACTCCTTCCGTAGAGCGACTGCTGTTGTCAGCGTTAGCTAAGGGTTTTAGGCGTTCGAGCCCTGATGAGGCAGTTGACATAGATTTCGTAGAATCATCCATCTCATTCGCTGAGTCAATTAGATTGCCTGCAAGCGCTCCGAGTACGGCACCGCGTACGATGGCGCCCATCAGCTTGCCATCAGGATCGACAACAGCAATGGGAAGCTTCGCTTCGCCAGATAGAGCTAGGAGCTCATGAAGAACAATAGAGGGAGGTACGATGGGAACGTCGATGTGCATGACTTGTTGCAAGGATAGGCCTCTGCGTGCTGCCTCGCTAGCCTGTTCGGCTGTAACGACTCCTTGAAGGGACTTATCCTTTCCGACGACGAACAGTGTGGAAATACCGATATCCCTCATTAATTGCAGCGCCACTCGCGGCCCGCGATCTAAGGATATCGTCTCTGGCCTGCGCATAATATGCGAGGCGGTAAGGACTTTGGATAAGTCTACGCCTTCAACGAATCGCTCTACATATTCGTCAGCAGGCTGCATCAACATTTGCTCAGGGGTTCCAATCTGAATAAGCTTGCCGTCTTTCAGCAAGGCGATGCGATCGCCGATGCGCAGCGCTTCATCCAAGTCATGGGTAATGAAAATGATGGTTTTGTGCATTTTCTGCTGCAGGGCAAGCAGTTCATCCTGCATATCGCGGCGGATTAACGGATCTAGTGCACTGAATGCTTCATCCATAAGGAGGATATCTGGATTATTAGCTAAGGCACGTGCCAATCCAACTCGCTGCTGCATGCCGCCGCTCAGTTCTTCCGGGTATTTGTCTTCCCAGCCACCTAGGCCAACGAGCTCTAGCGCTTCAGTCGCCTTGCGGTAGCGATGTTCCTTGGAGAGACCTTGTATTTCGAGGCCATATGCGGCATTGTCAAGCACAGTACGGTGGGGGAAGAGTGCGAATTTCTGAAATACCATCCCAATTGTCCTTCGCCTCACCTCTCGCAAATCGCCTGCATTCAGTCTCGAAATATTGCGATCCTTCAGCCAGATTTCACCTGAGGTTGGCTCAATGAGTCGGTTTAGCATGCGCACGAGTGTGGATTTGCCACTGCCGGACAAACCCATAATAACGAAGATTTCTCCTTTTTCCACGGCAAAGGATACCTGGTTCACAGCTACGGTCGCTTGTTTTTCTGTGGCGAGCCGCTCTCTTGACCACCCTTGTTGCAGTAGAGTGAGTGCTTTTTGTTCGTGCTGTCCAAATATTTTAGTCACTTGGTTGACCTTGATCATGGACAATCCTGTCACCTCTCTTGCGTATGGAATTGAGCGTTGTTTACGCTGTATCCATTTTAACCCTTGGAAAAAACAGAGAACAACCATGAAAACAGTTTGTAAGATACGTTCAGAAAAAACTTTACGAACTAATTCTTTCGAATACTCCAATATGCTAAATATTGCTATCCTATTTGCTTCTTTACAATTTGTTCCTATTCTCTTACAATGTTCGTGGAACATAGAGAATGAGCTTTTACAGCAATGTTCGACAAATATATATAGGGCGGTTTCGAATCGGTCTGCCAGTGCTGCAGGGATAGGATTCGGTACAGGAGGAATGACTCATGACTACGTTCGCACAGTTGACACAGGAGCAGAAGAGCGCCGTGGAGAAGGCTCGCAATCGTGTCATTGAAGCGATCGGACAAAATATGGACTTGTACGGGATGACCCATTCTACTGGGCATTTGTACGGCCTGCTGTTCTTCAGCGATCATCCGATGACGTTGGATGACATGAAGCAGGAGATGGAGATGAGCAAGACAAGCATGAGTACGGGCGTTCGCACACTTGTGGACATGAAGATGGTGCATAAAGTGTGGGAGAAGGGGACGCGCAAGGATTTATATGAGGCAGAACAGGATTGGCATCAGACATTTGCTGATTACTTCGGTCTGAAATGGAGAAAAGCTGTAGAGATGAACTTGTCTGCGATTCGGCGTTCAGTCAAAGAGCTGGAACTGCTGCGCGGCAGCTCGGAGGATGAACAGCTTGCGGCAGTCATTGCGAAGGATATCGCCAAGATGGAGCAGGCGGAAGCGTATTATGGATGGCTTAATCAATTGATAGATGCGTTTGAATCCGGTGATATCTTTACGTATATCCCGAAGCACGAACGATAGTCGTCCGTTTAGATATGAATCTGGGAAAGAGCGGTGGAGAGTGGTGCATCGCTCTTTTTTTGCTTCCGAATTTTCCCTAATCATTGTCTCTTCTACCTAAATGCTATATTATATATATTAAATTAATAATTAAGGATGATCTAAATGAGCTATGATTCTCGATCGCCGCTATATTTGCAAGTTCAGCGATATATTGAGGATATGATTCATACGAAACAATTGAAGACGAATGATCGGATTCCGACAGAGAAGGAACTGATGGAGCAGTTCCAAGTTAGCCGCATTACAGTTGTGAATGCGCTTGCAGCTCTTGTGAAGGAAGGGTTGATTTATCGAGTCCCCGGAAGAGGCAGCTTCGTAGCGGAGCAGAAATCAATTGGCTCCAGCTCGATACGTGAAGAGCAAGCTGGAGGTACAGAAGGACTGGATGTCAATGGAGCAGGCTCTGGAAGCCAGGAACGAAGACGAAATGTAGTCGGATTTATGATGCCGACATTGGATGATTATTTTGCGATGCGGCTTATTAATTCGATTCAGCAGACGTTGAACGAGCGTGGATACTCTCTAATCGTGGCCTTTAGCGGAGGCTCGAAGGAGCGGGAAGAGCAGCAAATTCGGGAGATGCTGGACATGGGCATATCAGGCTTGCTGTTATTCCCTGTGGATGAAGATATCTACAATGAAGAAATATTGTCATTGAAGGTAAATGGGTTCCCATTCGTGCTTATCGATCGATATTTGCCTGGAGTGGACACCCATTATGTATGCTCGGACAACCGCAAAGGCGCGGAGATGGCAGTAGCTCATTTATGGGAACTCGGTCACCGGAATATTGTGATCTGCACAGATGCGTTCCGAGATTGTGTGAGTGTGCAGGATCGCATAGCAGGGTATATGAATGAATATCAGAGACGGGGGGCCATGATCAATCCGGCACTCATTCTAACGGATTTTACGCTTCCTGTCGGAGAGGAAGCCGATGATTCTGTACTTGCTCGATATATGAAGAGTGAGATGGCCACTGCGTATATTGCGCTGCATGGCAAGCTTGGCATGCGCATGCATCAGATCGCGAAGCGGGCGGGACTGAGAGTGCCAGAGGATATCTCGATCGTAACGTTTGATGATCCGGAGCACTTGGAGGAGCGAGAGACATTCTTTAGTCATATTTATCAGAATGAAGCACAGATTGGACGCCGTGCCGCTACGATATTAGCGGATATTATGGAGCGCCCTGATCAGGAAGGTCTAACCGGCAAGGAAGCGTACCACAAGGTTATCCTCGAGCCTCATTTCGTAAATAGACGTTCAACTGGTCCATGCCTGAGCGAACAATAACTTCTGCATTAGCCTACACAAAACCGTCAATCTCTGCGGCAAGCGGAGATTGACGGCTTCATCAATCGGGTAAATCCTACATAGTACGTGTTCAAAAAAGGACTTTTTGAACAACCTCTACATAGAGCTAAACGTGAATTTGGACTAAGGTCAGTACGGAGAAGAAGTGAGCAACGGAACCTGCAAGCACAAATAGATGCCATATCATATGATGGAAGGGGAAACCTCTCCATACGTAGAATATAGTGCCTAGTGTATATAGGATACCGCCAATGATCAGCATCGTCAGTCCGAAGGATGGCATAGCCTCTGTCAGTGGATGCCACGCCCACACGATCAACCACCCCATAGCAATATAGAGAAGCGTGGACATGAAGAGGAATCGCTTCGTGAAGAAGGCTTTGAATACGACGCCTCCGATAGCAATGAACCATACGATGGCGAACAGTGTCCAACCGATAAGCTTAGGCAATGCAATTAAGACAAGCGGTGTATAAGTGCCTGCGATGAATAAATAGATGGATGCGTGATCGAAGGTCTCGAACAAGTCCTTTACTTTCCTTCAGGAAAGCTGTGCACCAATGTCGACGAGGTATACAAGAGAAGCATCGATATGCCATAAATCGTAAAGCTGACGACATGGATGGGTTGTCCATACAATGAGGCGAATACGATAAGCAGTGTCAGGGCAGCTATGCTCATAACGACTCCAATGCCGTGCGTAATCGCGTTAGCGATTTCTTCGCCGCGCGAATAGGTGTGAGTGTTAGCCATACGGCGGCACCTTCCTTTCTGTGGGATCCGTCCAATCGGATCTGCTTATTCATATTGTATCGAAGCAGGGAAGAAGCTGCAAATGATCAATGGCACTTTTCGAAAAGATAACAAATTCGTGGAGATACAAATAGATTAGATGTCGTTAAATAACAACAGCGCCGTCATCTACCCGTTTCCGGCATAGGCTTCGGCGCTGCTCTGCTTTCTTATTCGGCACGACTTGTGTATACGGCTTCCGTGTCCAGCTTCCCCGCAGTAAGCTCGGGTCTAAATGTCCTGCGCGCTCTGACTTGCGGCGCTTGTTGGATGTCTTGCTCATGATATCCCTCCTATATGTTCATCTCACACAGCATAACTGCTGCCAACGGAAAAATCAATAACCGTGAGTCCTAAGTAAGGATCAAGGATGGCACTTCTTTCTCTTTATAAGGGTAGTACAACGATAAAGGAGTTGTATGAAAATGATTATTCGGACGAGGAAAGATGAAATCGTATGCATTGCACAGCACGACCATGGATATTTATCCGGCGAAATCGCTTCGAAGTTCCGCACGGAATTGCTTGGTAGCTGTGACAAATATGAGGATGCCGTATATGCTGCCTACGAGCATGATTGCAGTTGGATCGGACTTGACGATAAACCAATTTGGAATGACGCACAACAGGAGCCGTATACATTCATGGATTATCCGATGTCCTTAAAGCTTGTGTTCTATCGAAAGGGGCTGGACGATATCGAGACAGCCAATCCATATGCCAGCCTATTGTGCAGCAAGCATTTCGCCTCTTTCTTTCATGTAGAGGAGCAGCAGGACGTAATCGAATTTCTCCAGCATGAACGGCAGCGTCAGCAGCGAATTAGGGAACAGGTTGTGGATTTGTCGGATTCGACGATAGCCAATCATTTTCGAATGCTTCAATTTTGCGATGATCTGTCCCTGTATGTGTGCTTGAATGAGCCAGGAGTACAAAAAGCAGAAGAGTTCCCTTGGTACCAGGACGGCTTCGAGCGCACAGAGCCTTTTAATATGGAATCAGGTGAGCAATTGCAAGCCGAGTGGCTGGATGACAGGACGATTCGGGTAACTCCAACTCCATTTACGGAACCGTTTACCGCCGTGTTATCTTATAAAGTTGTAGCCAAGGAGCAAATAAACAAGTCAGGGATTGCCAGCGCCTATAAGGAGGCTGAACGGAGAGAGCAGGTCATTCATATCACATAAAATTTATTCATAAAGGTAATGAAGGGATTTACGAGGGGAATGTCGTCTTATGAAGTGACGCATGGATAACGAAATAGGGGTAACAATGGGAAAGTAAAGGGAGGTAGAGGAGCTTGAATAGTAGAAGTATTAAGGCGCTCTCATTAATCGGCTTCGGTATTTTGCTGATGCTGGTTACATGGAGCGGATGGGGCGCTGAGAAGTTTGCAACTGCGGGGAGCATATTCGGTTATTTTTGGCCAACATTGTTTGTCATCCCACTCGGTTTGTTTTTTCATTTTATGTTCTTCTTTGTCACCAAGAGGCGTGCAGCGGGGCTGCTTATACCTGGCGGGATCTTGATCGTTAGCGGTGTGGTATGTCAAATCGGGATGCTGTTCGATGCATTCGGTACGGTATGGCCTGGATTTCCGCTTGCGGTGGCCTTCGGCTTATTTGAATTTTATATCATGGGGAACCGGAATAAATGGCTCCTGATTCCGATATGTATTCTGACCTGTGTTTCGCTTTTGTTCTTTGCCGTCTTCTCATTAAGCGCGTTTGCAAGCTCTTCCCTAATCGGGATTACATTAGCAGCGCTCCTTATTGTGGGTGGATCAGCGATGCTGTGCAAAAAACCGGAGATTTCGGATTTTTAAGCCTATACATACGGATTTTTTGAGCAAAAGGGATAGGGATTATTGCCCCAAATACGAGATAGCGGTGTACGCTGATGATCTGATGATCGCGGTGTCACCGCTTTATTTTTTGACCAGTCAAAAATTCATAAAAGCTTGCATAAGTGCTCAATCGACCTTGAATGGCCCTGTACCTTTCAGGTTTTTTTTAGTTTTTTATGGCATGGGATATAACATAAATCACACATTTCATATAAAAATTTGTCCAAATATTGACATTAGTTATGACGGCGTGATAATATAACGTTAAAATAACGTACCATAGAAAAAACGTATTATAAATGTTCAATTATGTTGAGAAACTCAACGATTTCGAATTGAAAAAACTCCAGCATTTAGCACGGCCCTGTGCATCTACGTGATCTTTACAACGCATACATACGCGACATCTCCACATCTAAGCCATCAGGCAGCAGCGCTCAGCCACGAGGGCAAGCGCATTCACATTTATCCTTCCAGATGAAACACAGCAACAGACTAGAAACGAATTTTCTAGAAGCAGCTGAGCGAATACCTAACATGTCTTGATATCACAAGAGAGCCTTGAAAGCCTTATATCTAAACAACTCGCCAATACGCTTTTTATCTAATTATTATATTGAAAGCGCAATCAATACCAATTATTGTTGCAAAGGAGCGAGGTTGGATGAAACTGTTTTTTTCGATTTTTATGGTTTGCTCACTGTTGCTGACAGCATGTGGGAACTCAGACGAACCGAAGGACATGGGTAAGGATGCAGTCGGCAAAAAGATGATCAAAATCGGCATTGCGCAGTTCGCGGATCATCCTTCGCTGGATGGGGCGAGAGAAGGCTTTTTGCAGGCGCTGAAGGACGCTGGGTACGAGGAAAATGTTAATTTGCAAGTTGATTTCCACAATGCGCAGGGGGACATGAACAACAATCTCACGATCGCTCAAAAGCTGGTGGGTGATAAAAATGACCTCATTTTGGCAATCGCTACACCGACCGCACAGGCGGTTGTGAAGGCGACGAAAGACATTCCCGTGCTGTTCACGGCTGTGACGGATCCGGTTGCATCGAAGCTGGTCAACAGTCTTGAAAAGCCAGGAGGCAATGTGACGGGCACGCGCGACACGAATCCAGACTCGATCAAGAAGACAATGGAGACGATGAAGAAGTTTTTCCCTGAGGCCCGCAAGGTAGGCGTTATCTACAATTCCGGGGAGCAGAACTCTGTCGTCAACATCGCCAACGTGAAGCAGGTGCTGAAAGATGGCGGATTGGAGACGGTAGAGTCCACCGTTACGAACAGTTCGGAGGTGAAGCAGGCTGCCGATTCGTTGGTAGGCCGTGTGGATATCATCTATCTCCCGTCTGATAATACGGTCATTTCGGCGCTAAGCTCAGTCATTTCGGTCGCTAATGACAAGGACATTCCGCTTTTCTGCGAGAGCAGTGAATCGGTTGGGGAAGGCGCGTTCGCATCAATTGGATTTAAATATTATGATCTTGGCTACGCGACAGGTGAGATGGCTGTGAAGGTACTGAAGGGCACATTGCCGGCAGACATTCCCGTTGAGGTGTCCAAGAAGTTAGATCTGATGATTAACCCGAAGGCGGCGGAAGCGCAAGGAATCAAATTGACGGAAAAGATGACACAAGGCGCAATCCTGATAGAGAAATAAGTCGTTCCAAATTAGGAGGATGCTATCGTGCTATATGCGCTGACAGGTTCTTTGGAAGCAGGGGTCATTTACGCGTTAATGGCTCTAGGCGTTTACGTTACGTTTCGAATTCTCGACTTTCCCGATTTGACCGTCGATGGCAGCTTTGCCACTGGAGGAGCCGTGGCAGCAGTCATGATTACATCCGGCTATTCCCCGCTGCTCGCTACATTGGGGGCGCTGCTGGCAGGATGTGTGGCAGGAACCGTGACCGGACTGCTCCATACGAAAGGGAAAATCAATACGCTGCTGTCCGGTATTATTTCGATGATTGCTTTATATTCGATTAATTTGCGGATTATGGGCAAGGCGAATACACCGCTGCTGGGGGAAAGCACTCTATTCACACAGCTCAAATCCTTCTTGTCCAGTCTGCAGCCGCTTTCGATTTTGGCAGCCGTAGGGATATTCGTTCTGCTCATCAAATGGGCCATTGACTGGTTTTTGGATACAGAGATTGGCCTCGCGATTCGGGCCACCGGCGACAATGTGAAAATGGTCCGCAGCCTCTCCGCAAACACCGACAATATGAAAATTATCGGGCTGAGCCTGTCTAATGGATTGGTAGCGCTATCCGGCGCGCTTTTCGCCCAATATCAGGAGTTTGCGGATGTCTCAATGGGAATCGGCATTATCATCATCGGTTTGGCCTCCGTCATTATGGGGGAAGCCGTGTTCGGTCATGCTTCCATTCGGCGGGCAACCTTCGCCGTAATCGGAGGAGCTATTGTCTATCGCCTCATTATTATGCTGGCACTCCGCATCGGGTTGAATCCGAATGACCTGAAGCTGCTAACCGCTGTCATTGTGGTCGCCGCCCTTGTCATGTCACGGGTTCTAACAACATGGAAAGAAAGGCGGATGAGATCCTTTCAAGAAGATGCTCCACACCTGTCCATCGACCACGGAGCAAGGGGGGAAAGTCATGCTGAAACTTGAGGGGATTCGAAAAGTGTTCAACCGCAGGACGGCGAGCGAGAAAATTGCTCTGCAACATATAAATTTGACGCTTCGGGAGGGTGAATTCATAACGATTATCGGCTCTAATGGGGCAGGCAAGTCCACGCTGATGAATATGATCTCGGGCGGGATGACTCCAGATAGCGGCATCATTGAAATTGACGGCGAGAACGTTACCAGCCTCTCTGAATTCGAGCGCTCGCGCAAGATTGGACGCGTGTTCCAAGACCCGATGGCCGGCACGGCGCCAACGATGACGATTGAGGAGAATCTCGCGGTTGCTTACTCGCGTGACAGAGGACGCACCCTGCACCGGGGTGTGAACAAGAAGCGAAAGGATCTGTTCCGCGAGAGCCTTGCCTCGCTGCACCTAGGGCTCGAGAATCGGCTGTCAGCTAAGGCCGGACTGCTGTCAGGCGGAGAACGTCAGGCGCTTAGCCTGCTGATGGCGACCTTCACGCAGCCGAAGGTGCTGCTGCTGGATGAGCATACGGCTGCGCTTGATCCGGCACGGGCGCAATTGATTACAGCGCTGACGAAGGAGGTCGTCGAGCGTTCCAACTTCACGACGCTGATGGTAACGCACAATATGCAGCAAGCCATCGAGCTCGGCAACCGCCTGATTATGATGGACGCAGGCCAGATTATTTTGGATGTGCCGGAGGAGGAAAAGAAGCATTTGACGATTGAGGTATTGTTGAAAAAATTTGCCCAGTTGAAGGGAGTCGCGGATGACCGCTTGCTGTTGGGATAGCTAAAAAAGGGAAAGGGAGCGGTATTGATGATTCAAAGTCAGGGGCATCCGTCTGCCTCGCCAGTTATAGAGAAGGCAGGAAAGAGAATGCGGCATGAAGATATGCGCGGGCTGCTTGAGCCGTATCAAGTGCTTGAACCCTATCAGGTGCTGGCGCCGGACGGAGAGCTTCGCCACCCTACCGAGGGAGCCATTGACGAGGATCTAGCAATAAAAATGTACGAGAACATGATGCTGACAAGAATGTTCGATCGGAAGGCGGTCAACCTGCAAAGGCAGGGCCGAATGGGCACGTACGCCCCATATGAGGGCCAGGAAGCCTCGCAGGTTGGGAGTGCACTGGCACTGTCCCCCAATGATTGGTTGTTTCCCAGCTATCGCGATCATGCTGCTGCGATTACGCACGGGCAGGCGCCCAGCAGGGTGCTGCTTTATTGGATGGGCCATATGGAAGGCTCGATCAGTCCGGAAGGCCGCCATATTATGCCGCCGTGCGTGCCGATAGCCACGCATTTGACGCATGCCGTAGGCACATCGTGGGCCGCTAAGCTGAAGGGGGAGAAGCAGGCGAGCATCGTGTACTTTGGCGAAGGGGCAACCTCGGAAGGAGACTTCCATGAGGCCTTGAATTTTGCCGGGGTATATCAGACAGCCACTGTATTCTTTTGCCAGAATAACGGCTACGCCATCAGCGTGCCGTTCCATGCGCAGTCCGCTTCCCGAACGATCGCCCAGCGTGCGGCTGCTTACGACATGCCGGGTGTACGAGTGGATGGTAACGATGTGTTCGCCGTCTGGCTGACCGTACGCGAAGCGATTGAACGCGGCTTGAACGGCGGCGGACCGACGCTTATCGAGGCAGTCACCTTCCGTTACGGGCCGCATACGACCAGCGACGATCCGCGCAAATATCGGGATCAAGCCCGGCTATCTGCCGAGTGGAGGGAGCAGCGCGATCCAATAGAGCGCTTGAAGCGGTATCTCGTGAAGAGGGGAATTTGGGGACAGGAGCATGAGGAGCGTCTGGTGGATCGGCTCAGCGGCCTTATCGAGGCCGCGGTTACAGAGGCGGAGAACTATCCGAATTCCCAGCCTGAAGATATGTTCATGCACGTAAACGCTGACATGCTGTGGCCTGTGGCTGAGCAGCGGGATCAGAGCGGCCTGTGTGCGGAAAGGCAGGGTGAAGCATGAGCCGGAACTTAACGATCTTGCAAGCGATTAATGAAGCACTTGATCAGAAGCTGGCGGACGATCAGCGCGTCATGCTGACAGGGGAAGACATTGGCGTCAACGGTGGTGTGTTCCGGGCAACGGAAGGACTGTTCGAGAAGTATGGCCAGGAGCGGGTTGTGGATACGCCGCTGGCTGAAGCCGGCATTATTGGCTCGGCAATCGGGCTGGCGCTGAATGGTTTCATTCCAGTCGTTGAAATTCAGTTTTTGGCCTTCATTTATCCCGGCTTCGAGCAGATCGTCACACATGCGGCCCGCATGCGGTATCGGACGCGGGGTCAGTACAACGTCCCTCTTGTTATCCGCACGCCATACGGCGCGGGAATTAGAGGGCCAGAGCTTCATTCGGAGAGTGTGGAAGCATTCTTCGTTCATACGCCCGGGCTTAAGGTGGTCGTACCGAGCAATCCTTATGATGCCAAGGGGTTACTTGTTAGTGCCATTGAGGATCCCGATCCGGTCGTATTTTTGGAACCGGCAAGGATTTACCGGGCATTCAAGGCAGAAGTGCCGGAAGAGATGTACCGCATTCCGCTAGGGAAGGCGAACATCGTCCGGGAAGGCACAGATGTGACGCTGATTTCATGGGGGGCCATGATGCGGGTGGCGCTTGAAGCGGTGCGGCAGCTGGAGCAGGAGAAGGGCTGGTCTTGTGAGGTCATCGATCTCCGCTCGTTGTATCCGCTTGATCGGGATGCAATTGCGGCATCCGTAAAGAAAACAGGCCGCGCGATAATTGTTCATGAGGCGCAGAAAACGGCCGGCGTCGGAGCAGAAATTGTTTCGCTGATCAATGACGAAGCGCTGATGTATTTGCGGGCTCCGATTCAGCGAATTACTGGCTTTGATGTGCCAGTTCCGCAGTTCTCGCTCGAGGATGTCTATGTTCCGACGGTCGGGCGGGTAAGAGAAGGAATCGCTGCAGCGATACAGTTCTGACCGTTCAGGAGGAGGAACGCGAATGATAGAGTTCAAGCTTCCCGACGTAGGAGAAGGCATCCACGAAGGGGAGATCGGAAAATGGCTCATTAAGGAAGGGGAATGGGTGGCCTGCGATCAGCCGATCGTTGAGGTGCAGACGGACAAAGTGAACGCCGAGCTGACCGCTCCGGCGGCCGGCGTAGTGCGCAAGCTGATGTTCGCCGAGGGTGCCGGAGTTCGAGTAGGCGAGGTATTGTTCCTTCTCGAAGCGGAGGGGCGCATTCCTGCGGTGGAAGCGGGTAAGGCGGAACAGGCGGCTTCAGTGGCAGCGGTTGTCAACGCTCCTTCGCCATCACCAGCAGAGGCCTTGCCATTGTTTGCAGCGGCATCGCCGTCGGTGTCTGCTGGATTACCTGCGGGAAGAGTGCGCGCAGCTCCCTATGTTCGCCAGCTTGCGCGGCAGTTGAATGTCGACATCGAGCAGGTGAAGGGAAGTGGAGCTGCCGGGCGGATATTCGAAGAGGACGTGCGGCGTTATGCTGCTGCGGGCACGACCAAGGAAGCGGAAGGGGCAGACCTGACGTGGAAAAATGCGGTTCAGCCTGCACTGGAGCGAACGGCTTCCGCTGTCCAGCCGCAGAATGCCGCTGCCAGGTTGCAAGGGGCCGCACCGACTTCTTGCACAGAGGAACGGCTTCCGCTACGCGGCATTCGATTGAAGATCGCCGAAAGGCTGGTTAAGGCAGCGACCATCATCCCGCATGTCACGCAGGTGGATGAACTGGAAGCCGATGCCCTGCAGGCGCTGCGTGAGCGGCTTCGGCCGCTGGCGGCCGAACGGCAGGTGAAGTTGACATACTTGCCGTTTTTCATCAAGGCAATTGTCATCGCACTTAAGGAATTCCCATTCTTCAACGCTTCGCTTGACGACGAGACGAAGGAAATTGTATTGAAGCGTTATTATCACATTGGGATTGCGACCGATACACCGGACGGTCTTATTGTTCCGGTTATTCGGGACGCTGACCGGAAGACAGTATTTGAGCTGGCAGAAGAAATTGGGCGGTTGTCGGAGCGGGCGCGGGAAGGAAAGCTGAAGCTTGAGGAAATTACTGGCGGTACCTTCACGATCAGCAATGTCGGTCCGATTGGCAGTCTGCTCGCAACGCCGATCATTAACCATCCGGAGGCGGCCATCCTGGCGCTGCACAAAATGGAGCCGCGGATGGTCGTCCGCAATGGGGAAGGTGTTATCCGCCTCATGATGAATATGGCGCTTTCCTTCGACCATCGGCTTATCGATGGGGCAGAGGCGATTCGATTCACGAATCGGATCAAAAGGCTGCTAGAGCAGCCTGACTTATTATGGGCGGAGATGGTATAGATGGTCGTCGGTGAAATTGCAGTAGAAACGGATGTTGTTGTCATAGGCGGCGGGCCCGGCGGCTATACGTCAGCGATCCGGCTGGGCCAGTTGGGCAAATCGGTCGTGTTGGTGGAAAAGGAGCAGCTCGGCGGTGTTTGTCTTCATTCGGGCTGCATTCCGTCCAAGGCGCTGATTCATGCGGCCGGATTGTATGACGAAGCCAGATCAGCTTCCAAGCTGGGACTGCGGTTGGAGCCTGGGGCTCTTTCCTTCAATATGTCCGATTGGCAGTTGTGGAAGTCCGGCATTGTCGGCAGGCTGGGAAACGGAGTGGCGCATCTCTGCGCCGCTAACGGGGTTACGGTCGTGAAGGGGAGCGCAGTCTTCCTGTCTGATGACCGCGTCGGGGTAGAGACGGAATCCAGCTTCGAGACCTACAAGTTCAAGCAGGCGGTTATCGCGACAGGATCGCGGCCGCATCTCCCAGCATTCGCTGCGGCCGGTGGTTCCCGCATCCTCACTTCCACGGGGGCGCTGGAATCGGACAGTATACCGGAGCATTTAGTCATTATCGGGAGCGGCTATATTGGCATTGAGTTGGGCATGGCATTCGCCAAGCTTGGATGCCGCGTCACACTTATTGAGCGCGAGGAGCGAATTCTCCCGCTTGTGGAAGGCAGCCTCTCTGCGGAAGTGAAGCGGCGCGCCGGCAAGCTAGGGATGGTCATCAAGATGGGCACGGAAGTGCGCGCGGTTATTGAGCATGATGATTATGCCGAGCTGCGACTCGAATCGAGGCAGCAAGTGGAGGATAGAGTCCTCTGCGACAAGGTGCTTGTGACAGTCGGACGCATGCCGAACACAGAAGGACTCGGTCTCAGTCAGGCCGGGGTACGTATAGATGAGCGCGGCTATGTTCCGGTCGATGCGGAATGTCGAACCAATGTGCGCCACATTTTCGCAATTGGTGATATTACGCCAGGGCCTGCTCTCGCTCATCGAGCCGCGAGGCAGGGCACGGTCGCCGCGGAGGTGATCGGCGGATTGCCGAGTGCTTTCGACTCGCCGTATGTGCCGTACGTTATTTTTTCTGACCCGCAAATTGCCGGAGTGGGATTGACGCGGGCGGAAGCCGAGCGGCAGGGCATGAAGGTGAAGACGGGCCGCTTCCCTTTCCGTGCCAACGGATACGCATTGGCGGCCGGGAAGACAGACGGTTTTGCGGAAGTAGTCATCGAAGAGGATTCCAGCTTGCTGCTGGGCATGCATGCGGTGGGTGCAGATGCCGGCAGCTTGATTGGTCAGGGCGTCCTCGCCCTCGAAATGGCTGCGAGAGCGGAGGATGTGGCTATGACGGTGCATCCGCACCCGACGCTCAGTGAAGGCTGGCTGGAAGCCGCCGCCGCCGCTTTGGGGCATGCCATACACATTGTGAACGAGAGGAGGCTGGAAGATGAGTAATCGGAAGGGCCAGGATGGATCGCTGGACGACGAGCGTTTGGCGCATTTTCTGAACCGAATTGACCGGGGCGACAAGATTGAAGCGGACGATTGGATGCCAGACGATTACCGCAACCAGTTGATTAAGCTGATATCGATGCATGGCGTTAGTGAAATAATGGGGGCGCTGCCGGAGAAGGAATGGGTTCCGAAGGCGCCGACGTTGCGCCGCAAACTGGCGATTATGGCCAAGGTGCAGGATGAGATGGGACATGGACAGCTGCTGCTGCGGGTCGCGGAGGATTTAATGGCGCCGCTTGGTCAGACCCGTGAGGATCTGCTGCGCAATCTGTTCTCGGGAAAGCTGAAATTCCACAACGTGTTCCATATGGAGGCGCCCACATGGGCCGATGCAGGCGTCATCGCCTGGCTCGTCGACGGCGCTGCGATCATTACCCAGTCTATGTCGCTCGAGACATCCTACGCGCCATATGCCCGCGCGCTCCAGCGCATATGTG